>NZ_AAWS01000012.1:5000-237170 GCF_000169175.1 Microscilla marina ATCC 23134 | reverse complement strand
ATGTAAAATCATGAGCGAAAACTGTTGAACACTATTTATTTGGCTATAGCTTATTTAGTGCTGTTTGCCAGTGCAGAGTTTTTCTATCATCGCCTGAAAACAAGGGCAGAGATTACGCGCAAGTATGTACACATTGTCACTGGTTTGCTCACGATGCTATTCCCTCCTTTGATTCAAAATCATTGGTTGGTATTGTTACTTTGTAGCAGTTTTCTCATCATTTTACTCGCCTCTTTGTATTTCAAACTATTGCCTTCTATCAATGCAGTAGAGCGCACCACCAGAGGTAGTATCTTGTATCCTGTGATTGTGTATTGTTGTTACCTGATGTACCTCAGTCAAGACCAGTTTATATTTTATTACATTCCTATATTAATCCTGACCTTGTGCGACCCAATGGCTGCATTGGTAGGCAAACACTTTCCCAGAGGTAAGTACATCACTTTTGGGCATTGTAAAACCTTGAGTGGTTCGGCAGGCTTTTTTGCTGCGGCTGTCATTACCAGCCTTTGCCTTGTAGTTGGGCTAGAGCAAATGACTTTGACCAAAACCTTGATTATCACTGTAAGTGTAGCTATGGTAACTACCATAGCCGAGGCACTGAGCCATAAAGGTTACGACAACTTAACCATTCCTTTTAGTGCATTGGCGATGCTAATGCTGATTAATCACTACTTGTAAAATGACTTATAAAGTGACCTGTTCAATGCCTGGTGAAACAACACACGAGGCATTTAACAACTTGCCCCATCATTTATATACTTCAGACAGCCCACGGTTTCAACTGGGCAACGAGCCCGTGTCAACTCACCTGACAGGTTGCTATGTGTTATGGCAAAACGAGGTACCAGTAGGTAGGTTTGCCTTTTATGAAAACCCTGGTTTGCAATATCAACATTCTTTGGCGGCTTGTATAGGTAGTTATGAGTGTAAAAACGACCCAGCAGTGAGTCAAAAACTCATAGAAGAAGCCATTACTTTGGCAAAAAGCAAAGGCTATAGTTGGGTGATTGGCCCCATGGAAGGGTCTACCTGGAATAATTACCGATTTAGCACACACCATCAACAGGCTTCCTTTTTTATGGAGCCTTACCACCACTTGTATTATAATGACCAGTTTATACAAGCAGGATTTAAACCCATTGCCAATTATTATTCTAATCTTGACCAAAGTCTGGAATATGATGCTCAGGCTTTGGCTCAAGCCAAAAAAGGTTATGAGGAGGAAGGGGCTGTTTTCAGAAGTATAGATATGGAAAACTTTGAAGATGACCTGAAAAAAATTGGACAGCTCAGCATTAGTGGCTTTGCCGAAAACTTCTTGTATACACCTATTTCGGTAGATGAATTTGTAAGCAAATATGCTCGGCTTAAACAGTTTTTTGACCCAAAGCTTATCACTATTGTAGAGGATGCCCAAGGCGAATTACAAGCATTGAGTTTTAATATTAAAAACTTTAATGATCCTTCGGGCAAAAGTATGATTGTAAAAAGCCTGATGCGAAGTAAGTCTTGTGTTTTTAAAGGAGTGGGCAGTTATTTGGTGGGAAAAACTACCCAAACTGCCAAAGAAATGGGGTTTGAACAGGTCATTCATGCATTTATTATCCGGGGCAATGCTTCACAAAATATCTCAGAAAAGTATTCGGCCAATGAATACAAATCTTACGCTTTGTACGGATTAAAGCTCTAATAGCTCCCAAGCAATGCAACTACTCAGAAAAAAAACAGTCATTTTTACTATTACCTTAACGCACTGTAAACTAAACTTCTCCTGCCCTTTCTTTGGGCTCAGTACAACAGTGCTGTACCCAAAGAAAGGGCAGGAACTCTTGTTTTTACTTTGTTTTTGGACAAAACTAAAAATAACTGGTAGAATGGGCTAAAGTTGCATTACTTTGCTTAGCAATATGTGCCTTGTCAAACTACATTTTATTTTTACCAACAACTTACTATACATCCTGTATCTTCTGGCGCAACCTAAACAACATAAAGAAATTCAATGAAAACTAAACTAACCAATATATCAGAGTTGTTTTTGAACGCTACTAAAAAGCACCCTAACAATGTGGCTATTATAGATAAAAATGATCAACCTATTACTTATGCACAACTTGCTGAAGATGTAAAAGCAACTGCAGCTTATTTTCAACGCAAAGGCATTGGCAAAGGCGACCGGGTGTTGGTGTTTGTACCTATGGGTATAGATTTGTACCGCATAGTACTTGCTTTGTTTTATATTGGAGCTACGGCGGTTTTTCTGGACGAATGGGTGAGTAAAAAACGCATGGAGCTATGTTGCCAGTTAGCTGACTGTAAAGGATTTATTGGTGTTTGGAAAGCCAGGGCATTTGCCTTATTCTCCAAAGAACTTAGGCGTATACCAATAAAGCTGAGCCTGAAGAAAAAACATAAAACAGGGGTACCTATTGCTCAAGTACCCCCAGATACGACTGCACTGATTACATTTACTACGGGTAGCACGGGAATTCCCAAGGCTGCCAATCGTACTCACGCATTTTTGCGCGAACAATTTGATGCTTTACTGGAAGAGATTCACCCCAAGGTACGTGACGTAGATATGCCTGTGTTGCCTATAGTATTGTTTGTAAACCTGGGGGTAGGTTGTACATCAGTTATTGCCGACTTTAAGATGACCAAGCCTGAAGCCATCGACGAAGCAGTAATTATAGAGCAAATCACTAAACATCAGGTAAACCGTATGATTGCTTCGCCATTTTTTATCAAGCGTTTGGCGCAATATACTATAGAGCAAAAAGTAGAACTTCCCCAAATAAATAAAGTTGTGACAGGTGGGGCTCCAGTGTTTCCTCAAGAAGCTACCTTGTATGTAAAAGCTTTCCCTCAAGCAACCTCTATGGTAGTATATGGCTCTACCGAGGTAGAACCGATTAGCTCTATTGATGCCCAGACCTTGAGCCAAGCTCCTGAAACATTGCCTGAAGGTTTGCCAGTAGGCGAGATTTTTCATAAAACCGAGGTACGTATTATCCGGGTAAGCGATGGAAATATTCCTGCATGTAGTGCACTGGCACTAGACGAAATGACGCTGGAAGATGATGTTATAGGCGAAATTATAGTAGCAGGAGCACATGTGCTTAAACAGTACTTTAAAAATGATGCTGCTTTTCGCCAAAACAAGATTATAGTAGGCAATAAAATATGGCACCGTACCGGAGACAGTGGACTCAAAAAAGGGAATCAATTACTACTTACAGGTCGTTGTGCTCAATTAATTGAGTTTGAAGGAGGGTATTTATCGCCTTTTATTATCGAAAACCAGTTGGTTAATATAGCTGGTGTAACTATGGGTACCTTGCTAGAAATGAATCAACAGCGTATACTGGTACTAGAGTCAGTCTTAAACAAAGAGGTATTAGCGCCTAAAATGGGCAACATTCCCTATGACAAACTACAAGTAGTCGCACAAATTCCTCGTGATGCCCGGCACCATTCCAAGATAGATTATGGGGCACTGAAGCTGCAACTTGGAGCATAGTTTTGTTGGTAACATTCACAGGCTTTTCCTCTACAAACAAGATAAGGAGTAGATGTGGGGGCAATAAGTGAGGTTAACAGGTGTTTTTTGTTCCAAAAGATTTTATCCCCATACAATACTTATTGCCAGTAGTTTACACTAATCACTCCAACTATAACTCTTAAGCTTTACCTTTTTGCCACGCTTGGTGAGGGTAAAGTCTTCAAAATCGAGCTGTACCTGCGCCAGGTCTTCCAGGGCAGGGCGTTTGTGTGGAGTAATAATAATCAATTGACGGGTAAGTTGAAACAGGTTGAAAACCAATGGATACAATTGTTTTTCGGGGCAAAGATGCATAGCAAAGCTACAAATAATACTGCTAAATCCTTGATTGGGTTGGTGCGCTGTTGCCCACTGATTGAGCCTACCCTGTATTACCTCCTGAAAATTGTAAGTAAGGCAGGTTTGTCCGGTTTGTTGGTGGTACAACTCATGGGTGTAGGGGTCGCAGCCTTGTACGTCAGTAAAGTCCATTGCTTGCAAAATACGGCTTACTTCTCCCCCACCGGCACAAAAATCCAGTATGTGGGCATAATCTATCTTTGACTGGTTTTGCTGCAACAGTTTTTCAATCTGTGTAAAGTGAGGATTTTCGTAGGCATCACCGTATTGTTGGTAGTAGGCATCTACGCCCTGTTCGGCGTATTGATTACGAATAGCATCTTCGTTTTTGGGCTTTTGTGGCATTTAGCTTAGCGTTTGTGCGTTACTTTTGCCCATTTACAAACACCCCCTACCGGAGGATTAAACTTTGCCACGCTTGCTTCTACTGATGTCAGGTTGGGATATTTTTCATGGGTGGCCTCTACTATTCGATAAGCCAGCGACTCCAGAAGCTTAGAGGGCTGTTTCATGATTGCTTTTACCAATTCGTACACTTCGCCATAATGCACTGTAGCCGTAATGGTGTCTTCTTTGGCTGCTTCCAAAAAATCAGTTTCTATGGTAATATCTACCCGGTATTTGTTACCTATTTTTTGTTCTTCCTGGTATACGCCATGGTAAGCAAAAAACTCTAAACCTTCTAATGCAATAAGACCCATAATTTATTAAAATAGTTACGTTAGTTGACCTGATTATCAGTCGTCAAAAACGCGAATAAAACTTTTAGATTTGTTTCCACCAAATAAAGTGGCTTTTATGACAACGCTTAGCCTATTTTATCAAAAAACGACTCACTTCCGGTGTTGTTTTCAGCTACATTGGCTTCAGTCACTTCTTCGTTTTTTTCGGGTTCTTCGTCTTCCTGATATATTTTAGCTTTTTGCAAGTCAAGCAACTCCTGTTTTTCTTCCAAAATTTGCTGAGCTTCTTCTATTTTTTTCTCAAAATACTCACTGGATGTTTTAGACTCCAGACGGTCAATTTTTTCGAGCGATTCTTTGATATAAGTTCTTACCTCAATCAGTAGATTGTCGCGGTGTGTTTCCAGCACTTTATAATCTCTTTCACGCTCACGCAATTCTTCTACCATTTCGTCTAAAATATTGCGGGCGCGGGCGTGGGCTTTTTGCACAATGGCGCGTGCCTGGCTTTGGGCTTCTTTGATGATTACATCTGATTTTAGCTGAGCTTCTTGTATTTTTATTTCTGACGAACGGCGTGCCTGATCTACCAAATTCGCTCCAGCATCTTCGGCGGTTTTGAGGGTTTTGAAAAGGGCATCTTCGTTTTCGCGTGATGTACTAATTTCTTTTTCAAGGTACTGAATGCGAATGCTTGACTCTTTGTTTTCATCCAGGATTTTTTCCCAGTGTTCGGCCAAAAACTCTAAAAACCGGCTTACCTCTTCAGTATCGAAGCCTTTCTTCATGAAGCCTTTCTGCTTGCCAAAGTCTTTCTTTTTTATTTCGATGGGCGTAATCTTCATAAGTTTCTGTTTTGATTGGTCTAAAAGTGATATTCTAATGCTATAAATGCTTTATATAATGGCTTTATTTCTATTGCTAAGGAACGTGATCGCCCCGTAAACGGGATTTCGGGCGTAGCCCTCAACAATAACTGTCCGGTTTAGAACACATATCCTCTTTACTGACTTTCGTTACTTTTAGCCTTTGGCAGAGCTCGGCGCAGCAGGGCTGCAGCCATCGGTTTTCGCCGTAGCTATGGCTACGACTGCAAAAAGTAACGAAAGTCAGCCTCGAGTATACACCCTCAATCTCGATACTTATTTTGAACATGTTCCTAAGTAATGGTACTTCCCTATTAGTTTTGTAATATGTTACAAAACTATATAGCCATTGAACAAATCAACAATCAAAATAAATATAATTAAATTACTGATAACATCATAATAGCGGTAATGAGCAAATTAACTCAATTTATGGAAATTTCAAACTCCATACAGATACAGTTCGGTCATCGCTTGCCGAAACTACAAAGTTTTGATAAGCCGACCACCACAGTTTATTAACAGAGGTAGCATGCCCGGCATGCCGCGATTTGTCAATGACTTTAAGTAGCTTGAACGTGTGGGCATCCCACACCTTGATCGATTTGTCCATACTGCCTGTAACAAAATACTGCCCGTCAGGGCTAAAATCCAATGAGTTGAGGGCATACATGTGCGCCACAATAGATTGGTGTAAAGTATAGTCTTGGCTTACGTTCCAAACCTTCAAATGTGCATCACGACCACCGCTTACCAAATGCTGTCCATCGGGCGAATAACGCAAGGCAAATACTGAGTTGCTATGGGCAGCAATGGTGTGTTGTAAATCAAGTGTTTCAGTATCGAACACCCTGATATGGTGGTCGCTGTAGCCAATCGCAAAGCTTTTTTGATTGGGATGCACCGCAATGACCCTTGCGTGCTTATCTGATGCTTTCAAATGTTTACGCACTGCCCAATTGTCAAAGTCAAGCGCCACTACCAACCCCTCTCCACAAGCCACCAAAACAAGGTTGCCAATGCTTTGAATATCAAATATCTGAGCAGAGGTGAGTTCTATAGACTTGAGCTCCTGTTTAGAGTCTAAATCTATGAGATGCAAACCAGAAAAATTGTGCCCTACCAACAACTGATTACCTGCTTCACGGTAATGTAAAGCATACACAGAGTTTTGTACTTTGGCTACCATATCGCCTATTTCGGGCTTCTCGAGGTTCCAACGTGCCACCATCCCGTTACCGTCTGCCGAAAAAAGTATGTTGGCTTCTTTGCTGGGGGCAAGCCCATAAACACAGTCGTTGTGCCCGGTAAGGGTAGCTATTTTTGTCACTTCTATTTTGCTCATCACCAAAAGTAATAATTTTTCTGTAAATTGCTCCAAACTTTAATTGCCTACAAGAGTATGTTTCAATTACACCTTTTTTGTTGTATGCCCAAACGTTAAAATGCTCTAACCTTTACCACAATAATTACCTTCAGGCACTGATTTTGAAAAACCCATACAATGCCACTTATACACGTAGAAAACAGTAATCCACAATGCAGCTGGGGCATTTGGGAGATCAAAGAGAGTTCACAAGAATTAATACAAGCACTTTCTCCCCGTTCTTCAGAAGCGTTTTATCTAAACGACATAGAGCACGAAGCCAAAAAGAGCGAATCAACCGCTGCCCGTCTGGTCATCAAAAAGCTCCTTGAGCTACAACACGAAGAGTATATGGGCATTCTGAAAGGTACCAACGGTAAACCTTACCTCGCAGATGGAGCTTACCGTATATCTTTATCGCACACCGAAAACTACGCTGTAGGCATTATACATACCTCCAAAGAAGTGGGCATAGACATAGAGCGGGTGCAAGGCAAATTGCTTAAAATTGCTAAAAGAATTTTATCTAAAGAAGAACAAAAAGAGGTCAATAACAACCTGGAAAAAATCACTGTTTACTGGAGCGCCAAAGAAACTTTGTATAAAATTCACTCCAAAGGACAGTTATTTTTTAATAGTGACTTACTTGTTAGTCCATTTCGGCTTGCCCAACGTGGAGAACTTCAGAGTTTTCTTAGGGTAAATGGCACACTAAACGAACATACTCTACATTATTACTGTTTTAATAAGGACTACTATATTTGCTTCGGGCAGGCTAATTAGTAGCCCCAACAGGGGGCAAGCTTTAAGCGACAAGTCGCGAGCTACCCCTTATAGGTAGCCAACAAATTCATAGCACACTCATTTTCAATGTATTATTTGTTAGTTAGAAGCAGAAGTTACTATAACTACAAGTTGAAGGCTGTTCTACAAGCTTCTACAGTTTTAGATTGCCTTGATTTTTTAGTGTTTTATAAAACCCTTGGATACCGATGCATATCACTGCTTAAAGCCTCAAGTAAAAGACCTCATTTCGTGCTCCTTCAAAAGGAAACCTACTCCAAATACAGGCTTGGAACAAGCGAGCTTGTACTCAGAGAGCTTTGGAATAGCTCAACCATAAAACCATTAAGCATTCAACTTGCTTAACATCTTTTAACACTCTTTAACTTTCCTTAAAAAAATGACTCTTCCTAAGGTTTTATCTTTGTGAGGTAACTTAAAACATATACCCTCTCATGAAAAAACTCTTAACGTTAGTACTCATTGCTTCACTCCCTTTATTGGCAAATGCCCAAAACAACGAAGGCAGCATTTTGTATACCACCAAAACCAAGGTAAAACTCACTGGCGATATTGTAAACATGTTGTCTAAAGAGCAATTGGCTAAAATTCAAAACCGCACTTCACAAAAACAGTTATTTTTCAATGACAAAGAATCGGTGTATCGCAAGCCAGCCAAACCTAGCAAAGAGGAGCAACCCACCGAACAGTCGTTTAGCGCAGGAGGGACTCAAATCAAAATTAAATTTGCCGGGGGCGAAAGTGATGACCAACTATACTACAATATTGCTAACCAACAGGTGGTAGACATGCGTACTTTTTTGGGCAAGCGTTTTTTAATCAAAGATGCCCCTCAAAAACTTCAGTGGAAACTCACCGCAGAAACTAAAAAGATTTTGGGCTATGAATGCCGCCGTGCTACGCTCAAAACTAATAAACAAGAGGCTGAGGCTTGGTTTACGATGCAAATTCCTGTGGCGTCGGGTCCTCGCGGATATGGTCAATTGCCAGGAATGGTTTTGGAACTGAGCAGCATTAAGATTAAAGACGATGGTGAAAAATCGGAGCCTACCACCACCACTGCCACCCAGATAAACCTCAAAAAACTAGACAAAGGCACTATTACTCCCCCTAAAAAAGGGAAAAAGGTAAGTCGCAAACAGTTTAAGAAAATCCAACAACGCAAGCAGAAAGAAATGAAAGAAAGATACAGAAATAAAGGAGGGACTATCAAGTTTCACAAAAATTAATTACCCTCTCTTCTACTCTACCCATTATACCATATCACCCTTGTAAGTGAGTACTTGATTGATACTCACTTCTTACTACACACTACCATATTCCCATGAAAAATCTATCAATATACCTGTGGCTATTGTTCACAGGCTGGGGGCTTTGTGCCCAGGCTCAAAATATTCAAGGTAAAATTAGCGATGCTCATGGCAAAGCGTTGCCAGGAGCCACTGTAGTATTGGTTACCTCGCCCGATTCGTTGCTTGCCAAGTTTGCTACTACTGATGCTCAGGGTGATTTTTTGCTAAAAAAGGTAAAGCAAGGTAAGTATATACTTCAAGTGTCTTTTACTGGTTTTAAGCCTTTTAAAAAAGCTTTGACTATTGCCCAAAGGCAAAACTATGAGGTAGGCAAAGTACAGCTTCAAGAAGATAAAGCTTTGTTGGATGAGGTAGTAGTCAAGGACGAACGTATACCTATTGTGATCAAAAAAGATACGATTGAATATAACGCTCAAGCTTTTAAAACAACCCCTCACTCAAATGTAGAAAAGTTACTCAAACAACTACCAGGCATAGAGGTAGACCGTAATGGAAAAATAAAAGCACAAGGCAAAGAGGTACAAAAGGTGTTGGTAGACGGCAAAGAGTTTTTTGGCAAAGACCCCAAGATTGCCACCAAAAACTTACCCGCAGATGCCATAGATAAAGTACAGGTGTTTGACGACCAGTCGGAGATGTCGAAGTTTACAGGAGTTGACGATGGCAACCGAGAAAAAACCATCAACCTTAAACTTAAAAAAAATCGCAAGCAAGGGTATTTTGGCAATGTAGCTGCAGGCTATGGCACCAATGATCACTATAAAGGCAAGTTTAACCTCCATCGTTTTAATGCTACCAGTCAACTTTCACTATTGGGTACTACCAACAATATCAACGAACGCCCTTTTTCTATCATGGATTACATCAATTTTATGGGAGGGCTAGAGAACTTAGGCAACGAAAATGGCAACCTCAGCCTTAACGGTAGTAGTGGTTTGGGGGCTATGCTACAACTCAACAATAACCAGGCTTTAGCCACTACCAGTGCCGCAGGCGCCAACCTGAATGTAGATTTGAACAAGCGTACCAGCCTACATGCTAATTACTTTTTCAATGCCATTCGTAGCGACATTAACCAACGCTCTTTTCGCGAAACTTTCTCAGACTCTAGCAGTTTTCTGACCAACGCGCAACAAGACCAAGTGCTCAAAAACTGGAATAACCGCCTAAACTTGCGGCTGGATCATAAACTTAGTAAAAGTCAACGTTTGCGGGTATCAACTGATATAATGTATAATCAGGGCAACAATACGAATGTTAGTTTAAGCGAAACTACTCAAGAAGGTGTTGCCCAAAACAACACCAGTAGCCAGACCCGGGGCAACAGCCAGGAAATTGGGGTGAAGGTACGGGCACTATACCGCAAAAGATTTAACTCTAGGGGGCGTTCGCTCACTTTGAGTGGGCAATTTGGCTTGCAAAACCTTGAGGGCAATGATCAACTCAATAATGTACAAACCTTGTTGGGCTTGCCTTCCTCTACCATTCGCCAACGGCAAGCTTTGCATAATGAACGCTATAACTATGACTTACAAGCTGCATTTATAGAACCACTGGGCAAGGGTAAATATTTAGAGCTAAAATATCAGCGTAACAATTATAACAATGCCTCAATCAAAGATTTTTATGATATAAGCCAACCCCCTCAATACATTGAATACTACCTCGATAGTTTAAGCAACCGCTACAACAACGACTATACCTACGACCAAGGTACACTACGCTGGATGTACAACCGCAAAAACTTTAACCTGACTGTAGGCGCCAGCACACAATATTCGTCGCTCAATGGGGTCATTACTACCTCCGAAACCCGCATCAACCGTCACTTTTTGAATGTATTACCTAGTTTGCGCTTTCGCTGGAATATTAATAATAACCGTGACCTGAACTTTAACTATCGCACTGTGGTACAAGCCCCAAGTATGCAACAACTGCAACCAGTAGTTGACAATAGTAACCCTGCCAATATTTATCAGGGAAACCCCAACCTAGCCGCAGAGTTTGTACACCGTTTAGGGCTGGCTTATTATTCGTTTGACATGTTTTCGGGCACCATGCTCCAGGCCAACTTAGCGGGGCGCTATACGCAAAACAAAATCACCAACAAGGTAAGTACCGACGCCAATCTGAATCAATTATCGACACCAGTAAATGTGGCTTATGATGCCAATACTAATGGCTACTTAGCTTTTAACACACCCTTGCGCTGGATGCACGCCAAAGTCAATCTTCAGGTTAATGGGATGTTTAACCAAGGGCTGGTGTTTATAAACGATGTTCAAAACACCATACAACGCCAGCGTCATTCGATAGATATACGCCTGGAAAATTTCAAAAAACGACGAATGGATATCAGAATCGGAGCCAAGTTTAGTCAAAATGTTACGACTTACTCAGAAACAGCAGAGTTTAACCGGTCTTTTATGCAGGAAGATTATTATGTGCAAGGAGATTTGGACATAGGCAAAACCTGGAACCTGGAAGTCTCTTTTACCCAATCGGTATATACAGACGAGGCATTTCAGCAAGGGGCTCAAACTGTCCCTGTATTGCGTGCCTCAATTGCCAAATCTATGCTTAAAAACCGCTTGCAAATGAAGTTTACTGCGTTTGACATTCTGAATCGCAACCAAGGCATTGACCGCACCAGCCACCTCAACTATGTAGAAGAAAGTCAAGTACAAACCATTGGTCGTTATTTTATGGTATCAGTGTCTTATGCAATCAACAAAATGGCAAAAAAGTAAAAGGTAGATAAAAAATACTAGGATTGTCTTCCCTTGGATAAAAGCAAATGACCTATAGTGCCTCAGATCCCAGATACCTAATACATACTTTTTTGCTTGCAAACATACAGGTTAAACCAACCTGAAGTAAACACTTATTTATGGGTATATACATAGCACTATGATAATTTGTATTTCACGGTTTTAAATATCAAATTGATCCTTCATTTAAAACCAACTGATTTGAATACTGCCATTCCCTTAAGCCGACAATTAGGACTCTTTGCTGGCCCTTTGCTTTTTTTGCTCATTATCTGGGTTACACCCGAAACCCCATTTCTGGGTGTACCTGCTTTTCATACCCTTGCTGTGGGTACCTGGATGATCGTTTGGTGGGTCACCGAAGCAGTTGCTTTGCCAGTAACCGCTCTTTTGCCCATCGTATTGTTTCCGCTGACAGGTGTATTACCCATCAAAGAAGCGGCTGCTTCTTATGCCAATCCTATTATATTCCTGTTCATGGGAGGTTTTATGCTGGCTCTTGCCCTCGAAAAATGGAAATTACACTTGCGTATTGCGCTTAATATTGTGCGCCTCACCGGAACCAACGCCAACGGCATCATTATGGGTTTTATGCTGGCCACTGCTGCCTTAAGCATGTGGATCAGCAACACCGCCACTACTGTTATGATGTTGCCCATTGGTGTATCAGTCATTGAAATTTTGCGCAGCAAAGAACCCAACCAACACCTGAGCAAAGGCACACGCTACTTTTCATTGTCTATGATGCTAGGCATTGCTTATGCAGCAAATATTGGCGGGATTGCCACCATTATAGGTACACCACCCAACACGGTACTGGCAGGCGTGCTCAACGAAAAATTTGGCTATACTATAGACTTTGCCCGTTGGCTTGCTTTTGGGTTTCCGTTGATGTTGGTTTTGTTAGGAATTGCTTATTTGTTTTTGGTAAAAATATTATACCCCAATCGTTTAGGAAATTTTGAAGGTGCCCAACAAGTGATTAAAGGTGAGCTTGCTAAATTAGGTAAAATAAGCAAAGCCGAGCGCATAGTATTGGCATTGTTTCTAACCACTGCGTTGGCTTGGATTTTCAAAAATGCCTTGAACAGTGCTTTTCCTGCCTGGAAACTCACCGATGCTACCATTGCTATGGTGGTTACTGTAGCGTTGTTTGTAATTCCGGTAGATTATAAAAAGGGGGTATTTGTGCTGGAATGGAAAGATACTGAGCGTTTACCCTGGGGGATTTTACTTCTTTTTGGTGGAGGCTTAAGCCTGGCTACGGCCTTGTCTAAAGTAGGGATTATTGGAGTAATAGGTGATGGAGTAGCCGTGGTAAGTGGTGCGTTGAGTATTCCTGTGATTTTTCTGATTCTTATTGCTTTGATGTTATTTATGACCGAGATTATGAGTAATGTAGCACTTACAGCAGTACTGGTGCCTGTGGTAGCGGGCATAGCGGTAGGGCTCAACGAAAACCCACTTTGGATGACCATTCCTGTAACTATTGCTTCAAGCTGTGCTTTTATGTTGCCTATGGCCACCCCACCCAATGCTATAGTGTTTGCCAGCGGGCATATCAAAGTATCGCAAATGATGAGAGTAGGCATTTGGCTCAACCTTATTGCAGTATTACTGTTGGCATTGCTTGCCAATACTGTATTGCCCTATGTCTTTGACATTCAGCGAGGAGTATTACCTGTTTGGGCAAAGTAGCTGATGGAATGGCTATATCTTTATCTGTAATATGGAGGTTATATAGAATAAGATTCTTAACTTACAATAGTCCATAGTATTTAGTCGGTAGTCCATAGCTGATTCGAGTAAATGTTTACCTTGTTAAATACTGTAAACCGAACTTGTGAGCTAAACGAAGTTAATCAGTATTTTATATTAAGATTGCTTACTCACTTTATTTTTAAAAGGGTTTCAGTTTTAGCCTACACCAACCAGTTAAATAGTTTTTAAATTCATAAATAACTGATTACCAGCAAACAACTTTCACCAAAAATACTGCGGAGTATTGTAACTTAAGCAAGTTATATAAATTCTAATACATACCATGAAAAAAACATTTCAACTCTTTTTATTTGCCTTGCTGTTTTTGGGAAGCAGCCAATTTGCTCAGGCACAAACTGCTGACGATATTCTGGAGGCACATTTTAAAGCTATCGGAGGCAAAGACCAGTGGCGACAGTTGCACACTATTACTTATAAAGCATACTTCACAAGGATTTATATGAGGAGTGAGTATGAAGTGACTCACCTGAGCTCAAATGCTTGGCAAATGGTAGACTTCTGTCGCACTACCACAAGCGACGGCAAACGCTCTTGGTGCAAAAGAGTTAATGGGAAAACTGTGTTGTTCAAAAACAATATTGTGCGACCACCTTTGCAGCCTTACTATCTTGACTACAAGAAGAAGGGGCACAAAATAAAGTATATAGGGGTTACTACGATAGAAGGCAAGGAGTATCATCAACTGGAGACTATTCAAAAGAATGGAACAGTAGAACACCTTTTTTTTGATACCCACCTATTTATGTTGAGGATAACCAAGACAAAACTTGGAATGAAGGAAGGTTCTAAAAATTTATGGCAGCACATCTATTATGATGACTATAAGCAGGTAGGCAATAGGTGGTTTTTTCACAAAAAACGCATACAACAACCAGGGACTACCACTCTTTATATTACTAAAAGCGATATTGTACCCAATGCAAAGGTAAACCCTCAATTGTTTAAATACCCTGGTAAGTAACTTTTGTATACTCACAAAATACTGGGCTAAGTGATCTGGAAAAAATAAGATGTGCCAATTCAAGAAAATATATTGTTCTCAGACGATTCAAAAAAAACGGTGCATAGCCAAAGCTATGAAGCTTTTTTTTTGAGAAGAATGAGGGCAATAGATACACTTTAATGGCTCAAATTATTTATGAAAGATCACTAAATGTTGGGAGAATAAACCTGTGCAGTTATTTATTTTAATATTATTAACTAAAAAATTAGTTTTTAAATTAAACTTTTAGTTAGTTTGTATTGTAAGCAAAACAAAAACCTTTCACTCTTTTATAGGGAAGGTTTTATTTTTTGACTTATAACAACTAAAAAAATAGTTATAAAACTATTAACTAAGTTATTATTTACATCTAAACACGGAACACTATGGAAACTAAAAAAAACCCGCAAGTAGACTTGACCCGAAAAAGAGGTTTATTTTTCACGATAGGACTAGTGATCACTTGCCTGTTTGTGATTTCAGCTTTTGAGTGGAAATCGTATGCAGAAATTACAAAAGTAAACTTTACGGAAGATGAGTCTTTTGAAGAATTAATAGAGATTCCTATTACTGATATAAAACAGCCACCACCCGTAATACAACAACCTGAGGTAGTAGAAGTACCTGATACAGAAGACTTGGAACAAGACATAGAAGTTAACCTGGATGTAGAATTTACTGAAGAGGCACCTCCCAAGGCAGTCATTATACCCAAGAACCAAGACCCTCCTGTGATCAAAGAAGAAAAGCCAGACGTAACAGTCTTTTTCACCTCAGAAGTGCAAGCTGCCCCTAAAGGAGGATATACCGCGTTCTATAAATATGTACAAAAAAACCTAAAATACCCTCCACAAGCACGCCGAATTGGAATAGAGGGTAAAGTAGTGGTTCAATTTATTATAGAAAAAGATGGTAGCCTTACCGACATTAAGGTATTGAAGGGAATAGGCTCAGGTTGCGACGAAGAGGCTGTACGGGTCTTGAAAGCAGCACCTCACTGGAACCCTGGTAAGCAAAGAGGCAATCCAGTACGAGTGCGTCGTGCATTGCCCATTAAATTTAGCTTGCGTTAAAACGAAAATCAGTAAAAGTGTCATACATAAAATAAGCGTTTGAACACTCAATATTATTTTGAACAATGGAAAATAAGTTGAACAAACCCAGTGATATAAATAAGCGATCGCATAGTATAAACAGCCTTACCGAAAACGGGGGGCTGTTTTTTGCCATAGGTTTTGCCTTGGCTTGTTTTGTAACTATAGTGGCGTTTGAATGGAAGGTACAAATAGCCCCACCTTCTATTGATATAACCAACCCTGATCAACATGAAGTAATTGCTCTAAAGCTCTTACCCGCACCTGCGGTGCCTTCTCCGGCAATTGTGCCCGTAAACCACCAGATAAAAAAGGCAAACAAGTATCAAAAGTTTGAGTCTGAAGAAGATTTTGGTCAAAAGCTTTTACCTACGCCTTTTGTACCCACACCAGCCAAGGAGTTGATAATAGAAGAAGTGAAAGATGTTGATCTTGCCGTCTTATCGTGTGACTTGCCTATACCTCCAGAGCCCATTGTTGGCTCGCCTGATCCTATGATAAGTTGTGGTGGCAATCAGGTCATTAAATGTATACTTTTTATCGAGCAACGCCCCCAGCCTGTTGGAGGGTATCCAGCATTTTACAAGTATGTGCGCAAAAACCTTGTGTACCCCAGTCAAGCACGCCGCCTAGGTATCGAGGGCAGTGTTTTCGTTAAGTTTATTGTTACAAAAGAAGGATACCTTACTCACTTCAAAGTATTGAAAGGCGTTGGGGCAGGATGTAACGAAGAAGCAATACGGGTATTAAAAACTGCACCTAAATGGATACCAGGCAAACAAAGAGGTGTAGCTGTAAATACCAAGTTTACTATACCTATAGAATTTACCTTGAACTAAAGCTGTACGCCCAACATCAAAATATCATCAGTTTGTTCATTTTGTCCTCGCCATTTTTCCAGTTCATTTTCGAGGCGTTGCTTTTGTTCCTCCAACGGCTGACTGTTAATTTCTACCAGTAAATCTTTGATTCTAAGAAGCATAAACTTTTTATTATGCCCATTATTTCCACCAAGTTGGTTCTGAAAACCATTGGTTAACAAATACAATACATCCCCTTTTTCAAACTCAATCAGGTTCATCGTCAATGGATTTTTAGCATTGTACAAACCTTTACCTACCGGATGTTTATCTCCTTGAATTTGTTTCAACCTCCCGTTATTTACTATAAAAAGTGAACTATGAGCACCAGTAAATTTGATTATTTTTTTGTGATAATCTATGCAGCATAGCGAAATATCAATGGCCAGGTTTGCCGCATCAGAAGTCAAGGTACGCTGCACTAGTTTATCCATCAACGTGAGTGCATCTTCTGGGGTGGTACGCTTACTCTCTCTTACCACATGATTAAGCATCAAAGTACCCATCATTGTAAGAAAAGCCCCTGGTACTCCACGTCCGGCACAGTCGGCTACAGCAAGTAGTTTTAAGTTTTGTCGGTCATTGAGCCAATAAAAATTACCACTGAGCATCTCCTTGGGGCGATAAATGACAAAATTTTCGGGAAATGCCTGAGTAAGCCGAGTTTGGTGAGGCATCATTGCCTGTTGAATTTGTTGTGCATACGAAATACTATCCTTGAGCTCGGTATGCATTAGCTCTATTTCATCCCGTTGTTTTTTTATTTCAGTATTTTTGTCCCGCAATGCTTGATTGCTCCTTTGCTTGATCTGATAACGACTATAAAGCACCACTCCCAGAATAAGTATAATCACCACCCCCACAATGAGCATTACCTGGTAAAAAGCCTGTCGTTCTAAGCGCAGTTTGCTTTGTTCTATCTCTAGCTGATTTTTCTTAAGGCGTAGGCTTTGCAGCTCATTTTCTTTAGTAAGTAAAGCAAGTTCTTTATTGTTTTTTGCCGATACATCCCATATCAGGTCTTTTACCTGCGTGCCCACGTGTTGCTTGGTAACCTTGTTAATCAAGGGTTTAAACTCAGTACTATTAAAAAATTCCTCTATCACCTTTCCCCAGTCACTTTTTAGCGGATACATCACTGCATACCCCTCCCGTTGAATCTGTAAAAGTTTTTGGCGTTTCAGGCGTAAGCCATTTTTTAGCGCCAAGGCATATATGGGCAAATGTATGTAGCCAAAGTGATAGGGGTTTTGGTTGATTGTTTGAACAATCTCGTGAGTATTGGTAACATACTTTACTGACAAGTTGGGGGCTAACTTGTTTTTGAGTGCTACAAGGCTTTTGTCAAAGGTGGTATTTTTAACCGAAACAGCAGTATATTTTGTAAAATCAGGAGAGTTGATCAACTCCCCAATGCTGTTAAAAGTGGGCAACTCAGGGTGTGACACAATAATTTCAATATCGGGCATATAAGTTGGCGAAAAGCGCATGACTTTTTTACGCTCAGGAGTAATTGAGAATGCCGCAGCTCCAAATATACCTCCAGTTCCATCCTTTATACTGTTATAAAATTCGGCATAAGTTTGGGCTTTGTGCCATTGTATGTCAAGTTTTACTTTGTATTTGGCTTCAACAAAACGTGTCATCGCTACCATCAGGTCATGATCGATGCCAGTATGCTTGCCTGCTTCATCATAATAATGAAAGGGTTTGGCGTCGTGCCACAGTACAGTGATTGTACCTTTGCCATTGGCTTGCGTTTTTTGCCAGGAATCGTTGGGCAGTGTTTGGGCAGTAACTGTACCCAAAAACCCAATAATGATACAAAAAATTGCTTTGGTTATCTTCACGGTAGACAGTATCTAAATGAATAGATGATCAAAATATTTTTAATATAACAAAAATGTAAAGATTTAGACTTTGAACTCGCGTTGACTTTTGGGATGTAAGCAAAAATGACCACTTTTACCTTGCTGGCTCACTTTTTTAATGCTTAAAATGCTTGCCTGTTTTTTATATTGGGGGCAGGGCTACACAAAAAAGAGTGTTACAAAGGGTCAAGTATATTGTTTGTAGAATCCCTGGGTAAAAGACGAGTTCTTTGGGTAACTGTAGAAGGTGCTTATAGTATAGATGTGGTTGCCCACTATTAAGTTGCACAACTCTTGAAGAAAATTGTGATATTGGGTTTGTTAAAAGCCCCGACAGGGGCAAGCTTCAAGCGACAAGTTGCAAGCTAGACCCTGTTTAACTCCGTTGAGCTCATCACAGCAAGCTGTAGATTCGGTTCACAAGTAACTACACTTTTGTATCACGTTGATTTTCAGTAACTTACAAAAAGCGTAGTTAGAAGCCCCGACAGGGGGCAAACTTTAAGCGACAAGTCGCAAGCTATTCCCTATTCCATAGGGAGCCATCAAGTTTGTAAAGTATTTATTTTCAGTTGTTTACAAATTTGATAGTTAGAAGCAAATTCAAGCGCTAAAACGTTATTTGGAACTCATGCACGCTCGTCCTGTACAAATGCACAATGTCTATTTGATTGGTATCACATATTTTTTTTACAATGGATAACCCCAAACCCACCGAGTTGTTGGCATTATTCCCTTTTTTAAAACGTTCAAACATTGCCTCACCCTTGATACCATCTGTTGTGCCAGTGTTATTTATCTTCAGTACATTGTGTGTCAAGCCTACTATAATTTCCCCTCCTTGATAGTTATGCCTAATGGCATTGCTCAACAAATTGGAAATGAGCACATCGGCCAATACTGGGTTAAAGCTAATTTGAGCACTTGTTTGCAGGTCGGTTTTCAAACAAATATTTTTCATTTCTATCAACTCCTGAAAGTTTTGCAGGTGCTTTGTTACCAATTCGCCCAAATCAATAGTATGGGTTTGCTGAAATTGCTGGTTTTCTATTTTAGCCAATAACAACAATGCTTTGTTTATTTTCGACAGTCGGTTAGACACCTCATAAATAGATTGCAGATGTTGCATTTGCTCATCATTCAGCGATGACTGGATCAAAAGTTCTATTTTGGATTTAATAATTGCCAAAGGGGTTTGTATCTCATGGGAAGCGTTTTCGGTAAACTCTTTCAAATTTCGGTAATCGTCCCTTATTTTATCTGTCATATCAAGTACTAAAGTGTTCAACTCCTCAAACTCGAGAATATTTGACTGTTGAAGCTCAAGAGGGGCAGTATTGGTTACCCTAAAACCCTTGATAGCACCAAGTGTTTGGTGAAAAGGCTGCAATAAACGACGTGATAAATAATAGTTTGCGACCAACATTACTATAAGCAACGATACAAACAAGTAAACTACAGTACCAATGACAGCTTCTATTTCATCGTCAGCTTCTTCTAAAGATTTATAGATACATATTTTATAGTAGGCATTTTTCACTTTTCGCACCACACATTTACGTCTAACACTGATCTGCCACTCCCCCATTGTCAAAGTTGTATCGTTTATTTCAGAAGTTATTTTGGCTGGTGGTGTAATAAATTGGTAAATGTTGTGGCTTTTGCCATAGTGAAATAACTTGAGGTTTTGGTCAGTTTCTTCGAAGTGATGATGAAAGTAGTCGTGTTTTACCCCCTTATGGTGGCTATGTCCGTGAGTTTTATGAGTACGAGGAGTAAACCTTCCTGAAGCTATTTTAGTCATATAGTTCAATTCTTTCCGATCAAAGTATTCGCTGATGTCTTCATTGATAAGCGATAACACTGTGTAATAGGTAACAGTGCCCCCCACGCCAAATACAAGCGTGGCAATCAGTACATAATAAATAGTAGTTTTAGTGAGTAATTTCATTGGTAAGTATATCTTGTGTATGGTCACTTGGGTTAATCAAATACTAGTAAACTTGTACCCAATGCCATACACTGTCTGTAAATAGTTTTTACCTCCTTTTTGAGCGATTTTACGGCGTAGATTCTTGATGTGTGTATAGATAAAGTCAAAAGAATCAGCCATGTCCATGTGGTCGCCCCATAAATGTTCTGCTATCGACTCTTTAGTAAGCACCCGGTTTTTATTGCTAATAAAATACAATAATAACTCTTGTTCTTTTTGAGTAAGCACCACCAACTGTCCATTTACCAGCGTTTCAAACTTGTCAGTATTTACCCTGATCTCTTGAAATATCACTTCATGGTTGCCTTCAAAGTTTCTACGACGTAATATAGATTTGATGCGGGCGTTGAGCTCAGCCAGGTGAAAAGGTTTGGTAATGTAATCGTCTGCCCCCAAATCTAATCCAGCCAGCTTATCATCCAACGAATTCTTAGCAGAAATAATGAGTACTCCCGCCTGAGAGCGTAACTTTTTCAAGAGTTTAAGCAGGTCTAAGCCGTTACCATCGGGCAAACCAATGTCCAGAATCACAATGTCATAATCATATAGGTGAACCTTCTCGGTTGCTTGCTCAAAGTTCAATACACTCTCGCATACATACCCTTCATTTTTGAGGTAACTCACCAAGGCTGCAGTAAGTTGTTGCTCATCTTCCACTATTAAAATTTTCATTTTTTCACGTCAGAAGTTAGAGAATAAATTTACAGAACAATTCTGAATAAAATCTGTAGTAATATGTAAGTTTATGCTTCAATGTATAAATTAAATATAAAAAAAGTACAATAATTCATATAAAGCACAAGTGTTATTCCCTGAATAAAAATCAAGTAATGTATTGCACTTTTGGGAGGTGTAAAAATGCTTGTTCAACCGTGCTTAACGAATAAGAAAGGGAAGTAAAAAGATGTAAGTTTTTATGAAAGAAAAGAATTAATGAGGATTAAATAATATTCTCTAAAATGTGAATTTAGAATAATAATTGTTTATTATTGACACCATAAGACTAGATATTGCGATTAAATACTCTAATATATGCGAAAAACGTATATTTAACGAGTGATCCTTCATAAATGTTTCATCTTTTTGAAAAAACAGCTTACCAGTACTATGCATGTGCCGAATTAGGGTTATTGAGACAAGGTCAGACTAGCAGTGTGAACAATCCGGCAACTTATACCTCTTTGCAAATTATCTCGAATACTAGATGTAATTAAAAATGGTTTTTTATTATATACTTGTTAAACTCAATATTTTATGAAGCACATATTCAATAAAATTACAGGTGTGCTATTTTTATCTTTCACACTTGTAAGTTTTGCCAGTTTTGCCCAGACCACTGTATCAGGTACAGTCAAAGATGAAAACGGTGAAGGACTCGTTGGTATCAATGTCATCGTAAAAGGTACTGTAACTGGTGCTGCTACCAACTTAGACGGAAAGTTTACCTTTACTACCAATACTGCTCCACCGTTCAAGGTTCAAGTTTCTGGGGTAGGCTACGAAACTCAGATAATAGACGTCTCTAACAGTAGCCAAAACCTAGATATAACCCTTAAAGAAGAAATATCTGTTACTATGCAGGTAGTGGTGACGGCCTCAAGGGTAGAAGAAAGCATTTTACAATCGCCAGTATCTATTGAAAAAATGGATATTCTGGATATAAAAAATACTCCCGCTGACAATTTCTATGATGGATTGGCAAATATGAAAGGGGTAGATTTGGTGCCTAGTGGAATGTTGATCAAAATGGTTAACGCCCGCGGTTTTGGTGGTCCTTACCAAACCCGTTTTGTACAGCGTTTTGATGGAATGGACATGCAAACACCTTCTTTGAGTATTCCTTTTGGAAACATCGCGGGCATTCACGACATAGACGTAGAGAGTGTTGAGATTCAGCCTGGAGCGGCATCTGCTCTGTATGGACCCAATGCTTTTAATGGAGTAATGAACATGACCAGTAAAAACCCTTTCTTTTACGAAGGGCTTACTGTACAGATGAAGCAAGGCTTTAATAATGTAAATACGACAACGGTAGACGAAGAAGCCACTCCTTATTCTGAAATTGCGTTGCGTTATGGCAAGAAACTATCAGATAAATTCGCGGTCAAGGTAAACTTTTCTTATCTAAGGGCTAGAGACTGGGCAGCCAACGACCAACGTTTACTATCACTAAACAATGACAGGTTGTTTGCGGTAAGCAGTAGTAACGAAACCCCTATCAATGGGAATGCTATCAACACCTATGGTGATGAAGCAGCGATTGGGCAAGTAGGTGGGGTGAACATTCACCGTACTGGCTACAAAGAATCTGAGCTTACTGACTATAATGTGCAAAATATCAGAGCAGATGCTACACTATACTACCGTATTACAGATAAGATTGAAGCATCTTATATGGTCAAGTATGCAGATGGTAATGGGGTATTGAGCGGAGGTAACCGTTATAGTTACCGTCCTCAGTTTGTGATTAACAAATTAGAATTAAAAGGAAGTAATTTTTTCTTGCGAGCTTACAATATGGACCAAAGAATGGGGTCTGGCTCTTATGATTTAAGTACGGCTGCCACCTCATTGCAAAACCAGAGTAAAGACAATACTACCTGGCTTACCGATTACACTACGGCTTACAACAGCAACGGTGGAAACCACGCCTTGGCGCGTGCAGCCGCAGATAAAGGACGTTTGACCATGAGTTCGCCTGAATTTGAAACCATCAGAAATAAAATACCTGCCGAAGGTGGAGGTGCTTTTATAGAAGAAGGACGCATTACTCACGTAGAAGGGCAATATGATTTTACCTCGTTGTTCAACGATGTGGTAGGGGTAACCGTAGGCGCCAGTTACCGTCGTTTTCAGGTAGAATCAAACGGAACTATCTTTGACGACAGAGGAGACAAAGGACCAGTAAGTTATTATGACATAGGTGGGTATATTCAAGTAACCAAATCATTTCTTGATGAGAAATTGAAGGTAGTAGCTTCTGGGCGTTATGACAAGAGCGAATTCTTTGATGGCCTGATTACTCCCAGAGCCTCTTTGGTGTTTAGCCCTACCAAACAGCATAACTTCCGTGCCTCTTACCAAACAGGCTTTAAAAATCCAATTTTTCAGGAACAATCCATCTTTTTCCCTATAGTACCTGGTGCATTGGTACTTGCCGGGGGTAGACAAGGTTTTCAGGATGCTGCTCATACTGGAACCAGGTTTGATATAAACACGTTTAGTGCCACAGGCGAACCGATTACTGTACCGTTTGTACAACCAGAAGAAGTTACCTCTATTGAATTTGGTTATAAAGGAATGCTCACTCCTGCCTTGTTTGTAGATGCAAGCTACAACCGAAATACTTATACCAACTTTATTGGCTTAGATTTGTCCAGAGGGGTATTGGCTTCTGACGGAGTGATTTATGCTTTTTATGAAAACCTGCCAGGAACATTTAGTACCCAAGGAGCTACTTTTGGTACAAACTATACCTTTGGCAAAGGTTTTACCGCAAGTGCTAATTATACATGGACTACGTTGGTTGATGAGCTACCAGTAGGTTTTGCCCCCAGTTTTAACACTCCTGAGCATAAAGTGAACCTTTCGTTTGGTAACCGCAAGTTAACTGACAAGTTAGGGTTTAACCTGGCATGGAGATGGCAAAGTGAGTTTGATTTCTTATTTAACCTAAGTGGACAAACAATTACGGGTAAAATAGGTACATTCAACACATTTGATGCCCAATTGACTTATAAGGTACGCCAGGGGTTTACGGCTAAAATTGGTGGTTCTAATATTTTCAACCAATACTATACCCAGGCATTGGGGGCCGCAGCTATTGGAGGAATGTATTACATTACTTTTACATTTGACCAGTTTGGGCGATAAGCATATTTACATTACAATTTTTGATAATAATGTAACGCTTTTCATTCAATTTGACAAAGCTTTCAAGCCGCTTTGAAAAATTTCAAATTAAGTAACCATTTTTTTGATTCTCTAAACAACAAGGGTTCTAAGTTCTACAAAGGCTTTTGAACCCTTGTTGTTTTAGACTTACCAAGTCTTTCCTTACCCCTGCCTGCTACATTACTTGTTTTGCTCACCAAATTAATGCACCAATAACACCTTTCCTTTTTTCAAACCTCATTTGAAAGTTTGTTTTATAAACTATCCAGCTTGCCTTTTTAACACCAATAGTAACAGCAATAACATTTGGCATTTTACCTAGGTGTTCTACGCTTACCTCTCAGAGCACACATTGACTGAATGACTATTGGTAAGGTAAACTTTATGTTTTTACTATCAAAAACCGTATTTTTATAAATAAATAAAATTCTCTAAAATGTGAATTTAGAACAATATTTGTGTATTATTGACACTATAAGACTAGATATTGCGATTAAATACTCTAAAATATGCGAAAAACGCATGTTTAACGAATGATTCCCCACAAGTGTTTCATATTTTTGAAAAAACAATTTGCCAGTACTATGCAGGTGCCGAATTAGGGTTATTGAGACAAGGTCAGACTAGCAGTGTGAACAATCCGGCAACTTATACCTCTTTGCAAATTATCTCGAACAATTGATGTAACTAAAAATGGTTTATTATTATATACTTGTTAAACTCAATATTTTATGAAGCGCATATTCAATAAAACTACAGCTGTACTACTTCTATTTTTTACACTTGTAAGTTTTGCCAGTTTTGCCCAGACCACTGTATCAGGTACAGTCAAAGATGCAAACGGTGAAGGGCTTGTTGGTATCAATGTCATCGTAAAAGGTACTGTAACTGGTGCTGCTACCAACTTAGACGGAAAATTTACCTTTACTACCAATACTGCTCCACCGTTCAAGGTTCAAGTATCCGGGGTAGGCTACGAGACCAAGATAATAGATGTCTCTAACAGTAGTCAAAACCTAGATATAACCCTTAAGGATCAAATATCTGTTACTATGCAGGTAGTAGTGACGGCCTCAAGGGTAGAAGAAAGCATTTTACAATCGCCAGTATCTATTGAAAAAATGGATATTCTGGATATACAAAACACCCCCGCTGACAACTTCTATGATGGATTGGCAAATATGAAAGGGATAGACTTGGTGCCTAGTGGAATGTTGATCAAAATGGTTAACGCCCGTGGTTTTGGTGGTCCCTACCAAACACGTTTTGTACAACGTTTTGATGGAATGGACATGCAAAGCCCTGCTTTGAGTATTCCTTTTGGAAACATGGCTGGTATCCACGACATAGACGTAGAGAGTGTTGAGATTCAGCCTGGGGCTGCTTCTGCTCTGTATGGGCCCAATGCCTTTAACGGAGTAATGAACATGACCAGTAAAAACCCTTTCTTTTACCAAGGGCTTACTGTGCAGATGAAGCAAGGCTTTAATAATGTAAATACGACAACGGTAGACGAAGAAGCCACTCCTTATTCTGAATTTGCATTGCGTTATGGCAAGAAGTTATCAAATAAATTCGCGGTCAAGGTAAATTTCTCTTACCTAAGGGCCAGAGACTGGGCAGCCAATGACCAACGTTTGCTTGCATTGAACAATGACGGATTGTTTGCAGTAAGCAGCAGTAACGAAACTCCCATCAATGGGAATGCTATCAACACCTATGGCGATGAAGCGGCGATTGGGCAAGTAGGTGGGGTAAACATTCACCGTACTGGCTACAAAGAATCAGAGCTTACTGAATATAATGTGCAAAACCTTAGGGCAGATGCTACGCTTTATTACCGTATTACAGATAAGATTGAAGCATCTTATATGGTCAAGTATGCCGAGGGTAACGGACTATTGAGTGGGGCTAACCGTTATAGTTACCGTCCTCAGTTTGTAATTAATAAGTTGGAATTAAAGGGAAGCAACTTTTTCTTGAGAGCTTATAACATGGATCAAAGAGCAGGTAATGGTTCTTATGATTTAAATACGGCTGCCAACCTATTACAAAACCAGAGTAAAGACAATGCTACCTGGCTTACCGATTACACTACGGCTTACAACAGCAACGGTGGAAACCACGCCTTGGCGCGTACAGCCGCAGATAAAGGACGTTTGACCTTGAATTCGCCCGAATTTGAAACCATTAAAAATAAAATACCCGCCGAAGGTGGAGGAGCTTTTATAGAAGAAGGACGCATTACTCACGTAGAAGGGCAATATGACTTTACCTCGTTATTCAACGATGTGGTAGGGGTAACCGTAGGCGCCAGTTATCGTCGTTTTCAAGTAGAATCTAATGGAACTATCTTTGACGACAGAGGAGACAAAGGACCAGTAAGTTATTATGACATAGGTGGGTATATTCAAGTAACCAAATCATTTCTTGATGAGAAATTGAAGGTAGTAGCTTCTGGGCGTTACGACAAGAGCGAATTCTTTGATGGGCTGATAACTCCCAGAGCCTCTTTGGTATTTAGTCCTACCAAACAGCATAACTTCCGCGCCTCTTACCAAACAGGTTTTAAAAACCCAGTTTTTCAGGAACAATCCATCTTTTTCCCTTTAGCACCTGGCGTATTGGTACTTGCCGGGGGTAGACAAGGTTTTCAGGATGCTGCTCATACCGGAACCAGGTTTGATGTGAACACGTTTAGTGCCACGGGCGAGCCCATTACCGTACCTTTTGTACAACCAGAACAAGTAACTTCTGTTGAGTTTGGCTATAAAGGAATGCTTACTCCTGCCTTGTTTGTAGATGCGAGTTACAACCGAAATACATATACCAACTTTATTGGCTTAGACTTGTCCAGAGGGGTGTTGGCTTCTGATGGAGTAGTTTACATTTTTTATGAAAACCTGCCAGGAACATTTAGTACCCAAGGAGCTACTTTTGGTACAAACTATACCTTTGGCAAAGGTTTTACCGCAAGTGCTAATTATACCTGGACTACGTTGGTTGATCAATTACCAGTGGGCTTTGTGCCAAATTTTAATACTCCTGAGCATAAAGTAAACCTTTCTTTTGGCAACCGTAAATTGACCGACAAGCTAGGATTTAACCTGACATGGAGATGGCAAAGCGAGTTTGACTTCCTGTTTGCCTTAAGTGGACAAAATATTACAGGTACAATAGGCACATTCAACACATTTGATGCCCAATTGACTTATAAGGTACGCCAGGGGTTTACGGCTAAAATTGGTGGTTCTAATATTTTCAACCAATACTATACCCAGGCATTGGGGGCCGCAGCTATTGGAGGAATGTATTACATTACTTTTACATTTGATCAATTTGGACGATAAATATATTTGATATTTAGATAAAGGTTGGGGTTTCATAAGAAGCTCCAACCTTTTTTTATTCTTCCTGCAGCATGATTCCCGAAACAAACCTACCCGTTTTACCCTGATCTCGACGGTAAGAAAAAAATAATTCCGGATGGCGGTAAGTACAAAGCTGATCACATTCTATATTATCAGCAGGTACTCCAGCTTCAGTTAAGGTACACTTTATCGCTGCCCAAAGGTCAAAATGTGCTTTTCCTGTCATAGTATGATGGCTGATCATTCCATCTGTAGTACCAAAAGCTGCTTGTACTGCTTCTACTACTACTTCGCCTACCTCATATACTTCAGGGCTGATGCCTGCACCCAAACCCACCAATATGTCTTTAGGCTCAGAGCCAAATTGTTCATGCATGCACTGAATAGTTTGGGCAGCAATCTTTTTTACTGTTCCTTTCCACCCAGAGTGTGCAGCTCCTATAGCTTTTTTTACAGGATCATAAAACAATATCCCCACACAATCAGCACTCAATACATTGAGGCATATACCCTGCATATTCGTCACCAATGCATCCGTATCAGCTATGCTATCCTCATAGGTGGTAGTGCCTCGCCCCCGGTCTTTTGTGCTTACCAGGGCTACTTTACTACTATGCACTTGGTGGAGAAAACAGAAGGATTGTGGAGATATGCCCAAGGCTGTAGCAAGAATTTCACGATTTTTAATTACATTTTCTGGTGCATCATGTATATGAAAACCCACATTCAAACCTTTGCCAGGATCATTGCTTACTCCCCCTTTACGGGTAGATACAAATTGGATAAGGTGCTTGTATTGAGATAAGTTGGTGTATTTTAAATACAACGTACTGTTTGCTTTTACTTCAATCATGTGATGATAACTTACTTTTACCCCTAAAGTCTAGCGCTTGTTTTTATGTCGTTTATGTTGACATACCTGTACCATAATTTGTTTTACCTAATAAAATTCAGCTTTTTTTATATTTAACAAAATAAAGTGTATCTTACTAAGACAACACTGGTTACCCATTTCAACAAGATAACAACTAAATTTGACGAAAACATGACAATGGCTGATACTTTAACCTCATCTAACCAAGAAAACTTTGATTTTTTTAATCATTACAGCCTTTTAAGTAAAGAAAGGGTTATTTTATCTTACAAAGGCCCTATTACCAATGTATTGTTGTCTGAGTTTGGAAAAGATGTAAGGCAAAAACTTCAGGGTAATAAGAAAGTGAGTAAGAAAGTATTTAGTATTTTTATGGAAGTGACTCAAAATATCCTGTTTTACTCTAAAGAAGTCAATCACTTTGGCAACAAAGATAAGGTGGGTACAATTGTAGTAGTAGAATTAAAAGACCACATTAAAATATTGTCTGGTAACCTTATTATACGAAAATCAATCAACTCTTTACTGAAAAAATTTGATGCTATTCAATCATTAGACCGGGAAGCATTGCGTGCATACAAACGTGAGTTACGCGATGCACCCTCAGAGGAAGAAAGCCGAGGGGCAGGCATTGGTTTGGTACAAATAGCATTGGTATCGGATGAAATAGAAG
This sequence comes from Microscilla marina ATCC 23134, assembly GCF_000169175.1. Classification (NCBI taxonomy): domain Bacteria; kingdom Pseudomonadati; phylum Bacteroidota; class Cytophagia; order Cytophagales; family Microscillaceae; genus Microscilla; species Microscilla marina. Next base: position 208,072 of record NZ_AAWS01000012.1, on the reverse strand, counting down.
CTAGTATCCAAAACATGGGAGATGAATTTGCTTTTTTTGCCCTCTCTATCAAAGTAAAGTCATAACCAAAAGTATTTTACACAAAAAAAGCCGGAATTGAGTTAGTCAATTCCGGCTTTTCATTTGGCAGGTATAGGTTTAGTGCTGCACTATTAATTTTTTAGCTTCTCTTACTTCTCCCATGACCACTTGTACTATATATACTCCTGCTTTTAAAGCAGTGGTATCCAGCGTAAGTACATTTTTTCCTGCCCTGGCTTGTATACTTTGTGTGGTTAGTCGTACTCCCATCATATTGCTTATATTCAAGGTAGCAGTACCAGCCTTTGGTGCGTTAAATGTCAGCTGTATATCTTGTCCCGCCACAGTTGGATTAGGCGATAACTTCAGGTTCAGCTTGTTGATAGGCTGAATATTAATTTCTACCATTGGGCTGTACCCATGTGTATTGTCTTGGTTAATGGCGTTTAAACGATAATACACAAACTCTTCACCTATTGGCAAGTCGTTGTCTATAAAATCATACAAAGCAGGTGTGCCAGGGTTTCCTTTAGCTGTTACTTTAGCTATTGTGCTAAACTTACCACCTGATACAGCTCTTTGAACTTCATACTCTCTCAGGTTGGTTTCGCTGCTGGTGAGCCAGTTCAAAAACACTTTGTTTTTTCTCAGTCTACCATCAAAATGCAACATTTGTACAGTCAATGGAATCCCCAAGACTGTAGGATCGTTGCCTAGCTCGCAACTAATACGATTCAATGTATTGGCTATGGCAGCACCATTAAGGCATTGACGAAATGACAGCAAATCAATACCAAAGTCGTTACCGTTTTGTGTAGAAGAAATGTTTTCCAGACATAAATTGACATGAGTAACATCATCAGGTACTTGGTAAATACATTGCATGGCTACCCAATTGTCAGGAGATTCAGGTAAAAATACATCTGAGTTAATTACTCTTAAATTGGCAGGGTTACAAGCTCTGGCAGCTCCATAAGCTGAAATAGGATTACCTTTATCCCAAGTAACTCCAGGGTGAACAGGGCGGTGCATTACATCAGCGGTAGACTCAGTACCCGATAATGTATACATACCAGCACTAGTAGCTTGTGCACTGGTAAGGGTTACCCCAGACAAATTTCCGGCAGCTTCGTTGGCAGTGGCCGTAAGCGCTGGATTATACAATCCTTTACCTTCACATACTGTAATGCGTATTTGAGGGTCATCCAGATTACTACGGTTACTTGGAATCAAACTATTGAACCAACCCGAAAATACATAGTAGCGATTGGTTCCTGCGGCCATGGGTATTGTTTGACACCATATTTTTGCCCGATCGCTTAACCCATCTGTTACAAAAAAGTTAGCGTCGTTGTTACTTTCTGGAGGCGGAGTAGTTTTTGGACAAGCATCAGTACCGTGTCCAGGGCTTCCGTTGCTACAATATGCATCATAAGCTGCTCCCCACCCATTGTAACGGTAACCATAAGAGAAGAATGGCTCAAATAAACGTCGGGCACTACTTGCTACACCATAATGTGAGGGACCGCCCATTTCGCCACTATGACCTGTATGTTGACGATAGCCGTATTGGGTAGCAAATACATGTTTTTCCTGAACAGCCTTTAGGTTGGCAGCAGTATAAGTAAAGGTGGTTCCTAAATCTATCGAGTTTTTTGGAAAATTAGTGAAATCTCCATCTCTGACTTGCTCATCTCCCAGGTTACAACTACTATATACAAATATGCTCAGTTTGCCCTGCATAGTACTTGTAAAACGTGTACTAATGACCCGGACAAAATATCGGTGATTCGGTTTGGCTATAAAGGTAAGGGTTTCGCTTCCCTCACCTACTACATTGGCACACCCTACCCTTACCATATTGGTGCAAGGTGCCGGGTCGGTTTGAGGCACTTCATATACTACCAGGGCAGCATTGTTTACGTCAGGGTCAAGCTCTATTACCGAGTCACCATCGTCGTTGTTGTATACCACACTAATGGTGTCAGCCGTAGCACCAGAGTCAAACGATGCCCAACCATCTTTACGAGCGCGGTTGTTACCACTGGTAAACACACAGTTTGCTACTCCAGCCGAAGGAGTAGTTTGTAGGGTAAAATCATCTGAAATATTAAACGGTATGTCTACTTCACCTAATGTAAATGTAGGAGTTGTAGCCAGGTTACACACATCTACTGCCCTACTATCTCCACTAAACAAACACAACTTACCATAGGTAGTGGTGTTATTACCTGATACATTCATCACCCTTATATATACATCTCCAGTAGATGGTGCCGTAAATTTTAACTGCTCTAAACCTACTCCGTTGACATCATTGACGCAAGCTAGAAATTGGGTAGCCGTAAAGCTGCCACAGGCTACACCACTACCATCGTATACAGCCAATGCTATATCATTAGAGGGGGTCAGTAATTGATTGTTATTATCATAAGTTACGGTATAGCCTTGCCCGGCAGTAGCCGTAAATTTAACCCAACCATCGGCAGTGGGTGTACCTATAGGGTGGGCAGGAGCACAAGTTCCAAGCGATGTGCCTGAGTTATCGAAGTGTGATACTGAAGGGGTAGTACAAACAGTGCTTACAGGAATATTAAAACGCATCCCGCAATCACCCACTTGAATGGTATTGGCAGCTGTACAGGCATTAGAAGGGCTTCTGTCTACCGGAGTACCAGTTTGAGGTACATCACTGCTATTGAATATACAAGCCAAGCCAGTCATGGCAGTTTCGTCCAGGTTTACAATTCGCGCAAAATAAGTACGTCCATTTACGGTATTGGGTATGATTACAGTTTCGGTTTGTATAGCGCTGTTGTTACAATCATTGGCACAAAATGGGGTAAAAGACCCAATATTAGATGCTACCGGGCAATTAACTGATGAGACGTTATAGTATACCTCAATCAGGGGGTTACTGGTACTTTCTTGGTTTTCATACTGAACCGTAATATCGCCTCCGTTTCCAGTAAATTTAAACCATACATCTTTGGCAGCTGTAGGACTTCCACAACCCTGTATGCCCATACCAGACGCATCTCCTGCGCCCGCATCTGTTGTAGCAGCAATACTTACCTTTTGGTTACAAGACCCCACCAATATTTCTCTCACAGAAGAGCTATTACAGGCATCGTCTACCAATACATTGGTAATACAAAGTTCTCCGTTCATATCACCACTATTAGTAATGTTGACAACCCGAATAAAATATGCCTGGTTGGGGTTAGTATTGATTTCAATGGCTTCTATGCCATCAGTTACCGCGTTTACACAACTCACCAATGATAAAGCGTTACAGTCTCCAGTATAAATAGCCAATACTGCATCCTGGCTGCCAGTCTCGTTGTACTCTATACGAGTACGGTTGGTCAAAGCTACAAAATTCATCCAGCCATCACGGTAGCTTGAGGTAGACGCGCTTATGTTTGTACCACTACAGGCACTAGGGGCAGTACGCCCTTCGTTGTTGATGTATTTATCAGTAATATTGAAAGCAAGTCCACAAGTACCTACACCTACTGCAGATGACGAAGTACACAAATCATCACGTACTGTGGTTCCTTCATAAAAGCATAAACTACCAAAGACTGTACTACTGGTGGTGGGATCACTAATATTGACTACTCGAATATAGTAAGTATCAGTATTGGGAGCATTAAACTCTATTACTTCGGTACCTTCATTGATTTTGTTACGACAAACCACCTCAGTGAGCGACGCGGGAGCTCCACAAGCTGTTCCATTGGCTCTATAAACTACCAATGCCACATTAATGGCTTCACTTGCATCATTATTATCATTGTCATACAAAATAGTATAAGTATTACCCGCAGTACCATCAAATGAAGCCCAAGCTTCTGATGGTATGCCAGGAGGAGCTGCACAAGTGACTGTAGATGCCCCTAGGTTATTGCTAAAAGCTCCACCATAGACGTTAAATTGCACATTACAATCACCATTTACCAATTTGGTGGCTTCAGCACTACAAGCAGTTGCATGGGCTTTTACAGTATTTTCGTACACACATAATGAGCCTTCCATAATATTGGCATTTGCCATATTAAGTATGCGTATATAGTAGGTACCTGTTTGGGCAGCAGTAAAGTCTACCTTGGCAAATGAAGAGGTGGTGGGCAAACCATCATAACAAGCAGTTTGATCACCGGCTGTACCAGCATCTATGTCCAGTTGTAGCCCACTATTGTCATAGTATATCACAATTCCTGGATAATTAGACCCATTATCGCTTTGGTACTCTACTGCTATATTTTGTCCTGCTGTAGCATCAATTTTTACCCAACCATCACGATTATTGGTAACAGAGGGTTGGATACTGGTACAACCTATGCCCACATCACCAAAACCGCTGTTGTTACCATCAATATCAAATTGTACATTACAAGAACCTATAGGCAAAGAAGGGGCAGTCGATGCGGCAGCCTGAGTGTCACTGCGTTGTTGGCGAAATAAGCACAATTTCCCGTCCATTCCTTCAATGGTGCCTACATTCAGTATTCGAACCCAATAGGTAGTGCTGGCAGTCAGGCTGAGCTCCAGCGACTCAGTACCAGTGCCAGGAATGTTGTTTTGGCAACCCATAAGTGTGTTGGGCACCCCAGCATTGTCATCATATACCAATACTACAGCATCTTGAGCTGTATTGGTATACCTTATTACAAAGTTACCGCCAGTGGCGGGCGTAGTAAACTTAGCCCAGGCATCTTCCTGGATAGCTCCCATAGCAAAACCCGCACAAGGAGCTGTAGCACCCTGTGCCGAATTAGTAAAATCTGAGTTGATAGTAAAGTTGATGTCACAAGATCCTATGACGAACTCTTGAGCATCAGCAGGGATGTCTTTTGCAAGTTGTGGAGCAGGGATGAGTTGGGCTTGGGCTAAACTCATGGCGCATACCAGTACTATACTGATATACAGTAGGCGTTGGAAATAATGCATATAGCAGACGTTTTACCAGGTGATATTTAATAAGAACAAATTGTTGAACGTAAATATAAAGAACCTTGAAAAGGTAAATGGGTTGAGGTAATAAATCTTGGTGTTTTTTACTTTTTTCATAAAAATTAACCGAAAAATGCTACTTAAGAAGGAACTTTAGCTAAATAAAACGGTATATAAAGGATAAACACGAATAATCTTTTCAAGGGGCTTGAGGTGTGGTTAATCTTCCAAAAAAAATAAACAGAAAGCATTAATCTTTGTCAGGTGATTGACGGTAGGCTTGGTGTTTTTTGATAAAGTCATTTACCATTGTTTCCATTAACTGCAAAGGTATTTGCCCCTTGCTTAACACCAATGAATGAAACTTCTTGATGTCAAAGCTGGCTCCTAATGCTTTTTCACACTTACGTTTTAATTCCAAAAGTTTGGCTTCTCCCAATTTATAGCTCAGTACCTGGGCTGGCCAACGCATCACTCGATCTACTTCACGTTGGGCTATGTCCATTCTAAACGGTAAGTGTTTTTGCCAATATGCCAACGCTTGCTGTTTGCTCCATCCTTTGGCATGAATGCCTGCATCCAGCACCACTCTTACTGAGCGGACAAGGTCCCATGACCATTTACCAAACTCGGTATAAATGCTTTGGTACAAGCCCAGTTCTTTGCCAAAGTTTTCACAGTAGGCTGCCCAGCCTTCAAAATAACCAGGGTATGAAATAAGGCTATGAAAAGCAGGACGGTTTTTAAGGTGAAGATTTTCCCAGTCGAAATGGTAGCTATGCCCTGGTAAAGCTTCATGAATATACAAAAAATCCATTCCCCGCCAATTGTGTTTATTTTGGTAAAACTTGAAAAAGAAGGTATTGCCACTCACTTGATTCGGTTGCAAATATCCTGGGGGTGTATCATAATTTGCATTAGGTATAGGGCTTATTTTTACCTTGCGTGATGCAGTAAAGGCAAAAACCTTATGGAGGTTTTGTCGCACAGTACGGTCGATGTGGGCATACCTTGCCAAAATAGTGTCTAAGTTAGTCAACTGAAACCGTGGGTTTTGCAAGTATTGATAAAATGCTTGGTCTCTTCCCTTATACCCTGCTTTTGCCTGTATTCTTCTGATATTGCTTTTTACTCTTGCTACTTCTTTTTTGCCAAATTCCATGATTGCCTCAGGGCTTATTTCGGCTGTCGTCATACGTTTTACATACAACGAATACCAACCTTTAGGTAAAAAACTTAATCCTTGATCGGGTATTGGTTGGTTTTTATATTGCCTGATAAAGGCCAGTTGAAGCTTGAGTTCTTCACGATTTTTTTTAAGCTCATAGACAAAATGGTCATAGTCATATTGATCATTTTGAGCCAGTTTTGCCCGTTGAACCTGCGCAATTTTTGCTGCATATAGCTCAAAAAAAGCTTGTCGTTTCTTGAGCCGTGTCATTGTAGGTATATTGCGTAAGCTGACCTGATAGCTAAAGTTAAAACCTCGCCTAATGTCCAACTTTGCACATTGTTCAGTATAGGTTTGAAAGATTTTTTTGAGGGTAGTGGTCATGTTTTGCTTTTGGGAAAGCGTTTGGCAACTGACCGAAAACCAAGTACAGCAAAAACTAAAAATTAATGCAGGTAAGGGGTATTTCATGATAAATGTTTTTTTAACCTGATAGTGAACAAATTACCTTTGCTCAACCGCCAGAAGGGACTAAATTATCAATATCTATTTTTTATCGCTAACAACATTGTCAAAACCTGCTATTTGCGGCTGAGGGCTGGTGTATAACCTTTGGTTTGCAACTGATCGTCATCCACCCTACTTTGAGAAACAAGGTATCTAATCTTTTTATTTAACTACAGTTTAACAAAAGGCGTGGAAGGAATGTCGGCTGGCTGACAAAAAACAGTAATTCAGAAAATTACATTTGTAAATACAATAGTCCATAGTATTTAGTCGATAGTCCATAGCTGATTTGAGTAAATATTCACCTTGTTAAATACTGTAAACCAGTATTTTATATTAAGATTGTGTACTCACTTTATTTTTAAAAGTGTTTCGGTTTTACGCCTAAACACCCAATTAAATAGTTTTTAAATTCATAAACAACTGACAACCAGCAAACAACTTTGACTAAAATCACTGCGGAGTATTGAAATAACAAGTATACACAAAAACATAGTAGAGAAATTGCCTTGTTTATTCACACGCTTGATAAAGCATCAAAACAGTTTTTTTTCTAAACTTATTATTGTACACCTTGTAGCCAATAGTTTGAATTTGCTACGCTCTAACACCGATTAGATATGACTACAAAATTGACCAAAACACTTTTTGCTTTGACCATCATTGCCTTGTTAAGTACTGCTTTTCGTGTGGGTGACCCTTTGCCCGAAAAAGCCGAAGATGTAAGTCCTTTGCTGGTAGGCGAAAAAATACCTAAAGTAACACTTAACAACACCAAAGGGGAGGCAATAAACCTTCAAAAAATGGTGTCTAACAAACCTACAGTACTCATTTTTTATAGAGGAGGGTGGTGTCCTTATTGCAATCGCCAACTTGCTGGGTTACAAAAAATAGAAAAACAAGTGTTGGCCCTAGGCTATCAGATTGTAGCAATAAGCCCTGACAGCCCTCAGAACTTAAAAAAGACGATGGATAAAAATACCTTGTCTTATACTTTAGTATCCGATGCCAGCGCTGATGCAGCCAAAGCTTTTGGGATTGCATTTAGAGCGCCTAAAAAATATGGTCGTTGGTTGAGTAAAAGCTCTGGTGGGAAAAACACTGAAAACATATTGCCTGTACCTTCAGTATTTGTGCTAAACAAAAAAGGAACGATCAAGTTTGAATATATCAATCCCAATTATAAAGAACGTTTGAGCCCTGAATTGCTGTTGGCTGCCGCCAAATTGAGTAAGTAAAGACATTAAAAAAGCTCCTAAATATATATTTAGGAGCTCTTGCCTCAAAACCCAATGGGGTTGCGCGGTGGAGGCTTGGTATTATCGTCTAACACTTGAGCCAGTTCCTGTAGCATGTTTACAACTATGTCGAACTGACGGTTTTGACTACTAATTTTTCCTTGATTTCCCTCAATCCGTTTTTCTATCTCATCCAAACGACTCTCAAGCTGAGGAGGCAACGCCAACAAAAACTGTCGGTTTACCTTTTGTGCTTCCAGTTCTTTCATCATTGCCACAAAAGTACGGGCAATAAAAATACTCATTCTTACTGCCACACTCGACTTCAGAATACCAGCTGCTTGTATTACTCCCAGCTCAGTAAAAGCAGTAGGTACACTGCTCGAATGTTTGAGATTAGCCAACCGGTCACAGTTTGTGACCAGTTCGTCTTTTTCTTCTTGAGTAAGTTTAAACATAAAGTCCTCAGGAAATTTTTCGATGTTTCTTTTGACTGCCTGATTAAAGTGTTTGGTTTCTACGTCGTATAATTTGGCAAGATCAACATCTAAAATCACATGCTGATTTCTTAATGAAATAATGGCATCTCTTACTGGGTTGATTTTTTCGAGCATTAGGCCTCTCCGTTTTCTTGTGCTTTTTCTTTTTTGATGGCTTCCAACCCCTTTTTTATTAACTCGGCAGCTACTTTGGCTTTGTTGAGTTTTACATCTTCGTTCATTCTTTTGTCGTGTTGGTACTGTAGTATCTCTTTGTCAGTATCGTCATCTACTTCAATGTTCATCCGTGGCATAATACGATCTCTTTTAGTGAAAAAATATAACCATCAAATAGGGTTTGACGGCTAATTAAGTTGTAAATATTTTTAATAACAACTTGTTATAACTTATACAAAGTTACACAAAAAGTGTAAATTATTTGAATTATAACAAACAGTTCACTAGATTTGTAACAAGTTGTAACAAAAAATACTAAAAACACTCTTTAAACTAACAAATAATAAACCACACTTCATGTCACCGCATTTTTGCTAAAAATTCATTGTCAAAACTTGATTTTGCTAAAATTATTAGCCAGATTTACAGTGTAATGTTCATAAAATTAGCAAATGATCAATAAAAACTTGAAAGAGAATCAATTATAAAATTCAGATGGGTCATGAAAAATCTTGCTCAAAAACTTAAAAAAATCAAAAAACCTTCTGAAGTACATCAAAATGATGTGTATTCAGAGACGCATCGTTTGTCAAAAATGAGGGCAAATTATGAAAAGGCACGCGAGGAACTGACCGTTCAACCTTATTCTCAACGCATGAGACCATTAGATAATTTTTTGTATGGGTTTCGATCGGTGTATCATTTTATATCTGTTATTCTGGGGTTGGCAACCTGTGCACTGGTGAGTTTGGTATTTGTAGGAATAGACACCCAAGGCAACGAACAATTTCCTCCCTGGCTGCTCATTCTCATGGCGCTGTTGATTGGTGGTTTGTTGGTGGGCGTATTGGTGGCAGTAGAAATGGCGAAGGTTACTTTTGCAAAAAATATTTTTAAGGCTAAAGCCAAACGAGCCAATATTAATACCTTTTCTATAGTCGCACTGGCTTTTTTGGTATTTGTGTCTATAGCTTTAAGTGGAGTGGGTGGTGCTTTGCTTTCTTATAAAATGGGCGATAAAACCCAACAATTGGGTCAAACACTCAAAACCGGGGAAAATAAAGTGGCCAAACAATACGATCAGCGCCTGGTCCAATTGAACGAAGTAATCGCGGCGCTGGAAAAGCTCTCAGTAGATAAAAAAGCCCGCAAATGGGGGCTCACCAAAGAGGAACAAGCTAACTTACAAACAAGCAAAGCAGAAAAAATACAATTACTGGCGGCTAAAGAAAAAGCACTCAGTAAGTTGAGTACTCAACATGACCATAAGCTTAAGGCAAATCAAGCATATACTTCTACTACAATGTATGTGGCACTTGCGCTCATCACCTTTTTAGAACTTATCACTATTTACGCCTACTCTTTTCATTATCAATATTTGGCACGTACCGAAAACGAAGGGGTACAATTCAATATCTTACCACATAGCGAAGCCTTGGCAGAGACACCTAAAGAAGAATCACAAGACACTATGGTCGAGCGATTGGTAGATAAGCTGAGTGAGGCTTTGCTTGCCAGCAAAGAAAGTGCTCCTGCACCTAAACTAGAAGCAGAAAAACCAGCAGAAAAAACCAAGGAAATAAGCCCCGAGGAAACAACTCTGGCACCCAATACTCCCCCACTGGAGGTTTGGATGCAAGCATTGGAAGAAAAAGTAGCTCAAATTACCCAACAGTTTCAGTCTGCCCCGGCGGCACCTGAAACTGTAGTAGCACAAGCTCCCAACGAAATAAGCTTGCGCCCCAGCAGTACCCGTACTAACTTGCAGGCAATCAACGACAATGCGCCATTGGGCACTCATGTAGAATGTAAAAACCCGGCTTGTAGCAAGCAGTTTCAGAAGCGCAGCCACAACCATAAATACTGTACGCCTAATTGCCGCACCAGTAAATCTTTTAATATTTGAGCTTTGGGCAACAAGTCTGACAAGTAGTGCCTTTTACCAATAGTTTAACACGATGAACCTGAACACTTCAACAGCAAAGTAAGCTTGTCGCTTGTTGCCCAAAGTTCGATACCTGAAGCAAGAATACCAATTATAAATGGATAGATCAACAAACACCCTTTGGCTTGTAGCTGATCGGTGTTTTTTTATTTTCTTGACCTCATACATTCCATTCATAAACTCAAACTCCACTTTCATAAACTACGGCTTGCCCCTTTCGATATAAATTTGCATTTTGAGGAATGTTCAATTCGTCAATAAATCGCCGCTTTTTTCACCTTCCTCAGCCAAAAAAATAAAGTCTAGTGCCTGTGGACAGTGGATGGATTGCTGTCGACTATTGATTCATCTAACTAAAAAAAACAATGAAATATCTATTCAACACTCGTGCCCTTGGTTTGGCATTTATTGCTTGTTTGCTTGCTTGTCTTACGGCTTGTGGTGGAGGTGCCAAAGACAACAACACCGACTCGGCAGACAATACCGATACAACCAGCAAAACGACCACTACTACCAATGAAAGTAGTAACAACAATGCTGGCGATGGTAAGGAATCGGAAGGGGAGCAAAAACCGGTAGCCAAATTGAGCACCAATATAGAGGATTATTACAAAATATGGGTCAAATCTTTTAAAGCCGACCTGGAAAAACAATCGGGGCAAAAGGCGCAAGAACCTGAGGTTTCGGTCAAGGATATTGCCAATGGATTTTTAAAAATAGACTTGATGAGAAGCGGCATTACAGGTTATAATACAATGACACTATGGGCAGCTAAAAATGGTAAAACTACTTTGGGAGTATTGAACCACGGCTGTGGACCTATTTGTTTTTCAGGCACCATTACTTTTTATGAACTAGAGGGCGAAACTTTGAAAAACGTGACTGAAAAGGTGTTTCCAGTAAAAGAACAAGAAAGGCTGCAAAAGCTGGGCTACGAAAAAAGCAAAAGCGACAAAGAATACAGCTACCCTGGCAATGGCTACTGGACTATATTGCCCCTAAACGGCACTACCATAAAAATGGGGCTTGCCAAGGAAAATACTCAAAACAACAACAAGAAAGAGTTTAAAATATTGATGGCCGAACTACAATACAATGTAGCAGATAATACATTTAAATTGGTGGAGAAGTAGGTTGAGTGATTAGAAACAAGCAGTGCCCACATTCCTCAAGCCAAGCAAATTGCTTGACTTGAGGTTTATTACAAACGGGTTTTCCAAATTACCTTCCCTGTGTTGGTTTGCAACCTTAGCAAGTATTCACCTACCAACACAACACTTTCGTTACCCTCTACTGGGATAAAATAATATACCTTTGCCTTGTTTTTGGCTCCTGCCAACTGAGCGGGGGTTTGTTCCCACAAGGTTTCGCCAGTATTTGTGTTGATTGCCGTTAACACGGTTTTCTTTTTATCGGTGGTTTGATAACTACTAATGAGGGCAAAGTTTTGAGCAGGCAAACAATACCGCAAACGCCCATACACAAAATACTTATTTATGGGTTGGCGGGCAATGTACAAGCGCTTTCTGATGTTTGAACGACGGTTACCAAAAAAACTTACCGGACAATACGCTCGACGATCATAGTATTTTTTATTTTTGACTGCCCCATACTTCGTTTTGAACAAGTTTTTGATTGGCTGAAAAGCCTTCAAAGTCTGGGTTGTTTTCTTGACCTTGAGCGTATTTTTAGGTTCTCTTTGCAGGGTTTGAGCATTATAAAAAAACTTTTCACCTTTTTTGTTAATCACCCACACTTGGTCAGTACTGGCATTATAACCTTGTTTATAGATGCCACTTTTTAGTTCAGGCAAATTTTTGAGGTTGGGCTTTTTAAATGCTTTTTTAGAGGTACCTTTGAGTGAAAAAAAACGGCTATTGGTTCCTGCTTGCATCAGCAGTTTATCATCTTCCCAAGTGAGATTGGTTACCTTGCCCTTGATAGACGATCTGAACAACACCTCTCCTGTTTGAGTGTTCACCAGATACAAACGACGGTGGTCAGCCCGTTTACCTCCTTTGCTGTAGGTAGCATAATGGTCGCTCAAAGCCAGGTATTTGCCCGACACCCCTACATACGTGACGCCTTGCTCATGCAAGTAGCCCAAGCCCCACCAAGATTTAATTAAAATAAGAAAAAGGGGTACGGCTACCCCTAACAATACCACCAATACACCTATCCAATTTTGTTTGATAAAACGCACCAGGTATTGCAGAAAAAATACCCAACCCACCAATAAGGCGATGTATACAATGATGGGGAGGTCATAAAAAAAATCAAACCAATGCAATAAGATTTGTCCAAGCATGTTTCTTTTGTTTACACCAAACCATCTACTTGTTTATCGCGTGGGTATTCTACCGCAAACTTAAAGGGAATGCTCAACGCTTCGCCAGGACCAGGTTTAAAAAACCACTCAATGTATTCATACTCGTTTTTCTTTACCTTGTCGCTGTCTTCTTTGTAGGTAGGCTCTAGCAAGTGTACTTTTATTTCATCATTGCCCGATATAGGCAACTGATCCCACACTACGATTTCCTCCTGAGTGGTTTTGTTGTTTTTTATTTCTATCAAATACTCATACACAATGTTTTGAGTTTTTTTGCTAAAAATACCTCCCTCCTGCTTTTCATATTTTTTCAAAAACTTGTGTTCAATCTTAAAACCTTGATCTATGCCCAAAAACGTCCAAAACTCCTCGGTAGGTGCTACTGCCTCCATATTAGTGGTAGACACAAAGTTGTTGTCTAAAAACACGTTGGCACTGCCTGCCAGAAAAGGGTAAGCTGTTTCGTTGCGCACTTTGGCTTTGAGGTAAGCATAAGGAGAAAGCTTGGGCACAGTAGAATAGCGAAAATGTGCCGAAAAATCTTCGATCATAATGGTTACCCGATGTTCGGTACCGTCGCTCTTGACAGTATGCTTGCCCGACACGCTAAAAAACACTGAAGTTGCCCCGGTTTCTACGGCGGAAGTAGGTTTTGCCATCACCATTTCTTCTTCCAGCTCATCCATCAATGCCCCTGTATCAAGCTCTGATGTGTACATTTGTGCCATGGGGGCTTCTATCATATTTGACATGCCCCTTGCTGCGCCAGGAGCTGGTGCCGGGGGTGGCTTGGGCACAAACAAGTTGATGCGCCAGGGCGACAAGCTGGGTTGTTGCCCGCTTATCTGGGGTTGGGCGGTAGAAAGTTTAAGTAGAGTATCGTTCCAGTTTTCACCCGTGTTTTGTTCTACTATAGCATTGTAGGTAATGTGCATACGTTTGTCTTGAGTAGATACACGCAAGTCGTACACCGGACGCCAACTGGCATTGTATACTACATAAGACAGCTCAAGCGCAAGGCTGGTTTCTTGAGTAGCTTCTACCCATACAGTGACCTGGTTTTTACTTAGGCGCTTGCCTTGCCCCATCTGCTGAAGCTGGTGATTGATCCGATTGAGTTTATTTTCCCAACTTCTTTTATTTTTTTCTACCCCAAAGATCGCCTTGTCTACGGTGGCTAACTCTGTTTTGAAATAGGCCAGCATATTTGCCCATTTTTGCGGATCAAGCTCTAGAGTAGTTTCGGTAGTAGCCGGGGTGATGAGTTTCTTGCCTACCCCGTCTACAAATTCCTTTTCTTTACGCAAACGGTTCAGTTCATCATCCAACAAACGTAATTCATCCTGAATGTTTTGCTGCTCTTCATACAAGGTTTTTCTGTCCAGGTCGGGGGTTTCTTCATAGTGCACCGTTTCAAACTTTACGTTTGTCAGGGTAGCATTGCCTTTGCCATTGACTTGTATGCTATTTTGATCTATATTTTTGGGCAATTTGTCAAACACCATTTGGTATTCGCCAGCCGCCAGCCCTTCTACACTGGCTTGTCTGGTTACCTCAGCCCGATCTTTAAATACAGTAACATTGGTAATTTTTGATGTTAAGGTTTTCATTTTTAGTTAGTTGTCAGTGATTAGTTATTACAAAAGGTAGCTATAGCAGTAGCAGCAGCAGCAGCAACGCTTTATGAACCATTTAACCATAAAAATTTAAAGCCCTTCTACCTCTACTCCTTCGGGGTATTCTATCGCAAAGCTAAAAGGAATAGTGACTGTAGCCCCTGGCTTAAGGCTGGTATGCCATTGAATGTAATGGTAGTCGGTTTGGTGAAACTTAATGGCAACCTCCTTGTCTTTGGGGTTGGGCTGCAATAAATGTACTTTGACCGCCTCATCGCCCGAAATGGGCAATTGATCCCATACAATGATTTCTTCGGCAGTGTGTTTATGATTTTTCACCTCTATTTCATACTCATAGGTCAAGGTATGCATTTTTTTGCCAAAAACATTGCCTGTCTTTTTTTCATACTTACGCAAAAACTTGTGAAAGATTTTCAGGCTTTGGTCTACCCCAAAAAACGTCCAAAAATCTTCTTTGGGCGCCACCCCCAACATTTTTATATTTGCCACAAAATTGTTGTCTAAGAAAATGTGCGCCCTGCCCCGCAAAAACGGAAAAGCAGTGGTGTTTTTGGTTTTTACTTTCAAGTAAGCATAGGGCGAAAGCTTGGGCACAGTAGAGTAGCGAAACCCCACAGGAAAATCGGCAGTGGTAATGGTCACTTTATGGGCTTCGTTGTTGTTGGCAATGGTGTGGCGGGCTTTAATGTCAAATACTGCCGAGGTAGCTTCTGCTTTTACTTCTGCTTCCGACAGTTTCTCTTCTTCTTGCCAGGTATCATTTTGTAGACCCTTCAGTTTCTGTTGTTGCCGTTCCATTTCTTGTTGAGTAGTCATGAGTTCTTCTAGGTTTTGCCTCATTGCCTCTTCTTGTGCCCGCAGTTGCTCCGACATGTTCTGCGCCTCAAGAATCAACTTATCCTTTTCGCTCATACTCAGCTCATCCAAACTACGGTATACAATGCGTTCTCCTCCCGTGCTTTGCCCAAAAGAAGCTCCCCCCTCCTTACCTATCCTCCAAGGTTTTAGGTCGGGGTGTTTGCCCTTAAGCCCCGGAATGGCGGTCGATATTCTCAGGTTTACATCGTTCCACACCTCACTCGTGTCTTGCTTGATCACTGCCCTGTATACTATGTGCATTATACGCTCTTTGGTGTCGAGCCTTATCTCATAGTTGGGCGTCCAGTTTACATTGAGTACTACATACGACAACCAAAGTTTTACGCCCCCCTCTTGCAAGGTCTGGATACTAAGCTCTACTTGCTGGGTTGTTTTATAACGTTCATCATTACAGTTATTATAGACTCTATACAAACCACCAAGCGCGTCATCTTCTGCCGTTAACGTTTTGTTGGCGCTACGCAACAAACCATCTAGTTTTTTACTTCTTTGCTGATAAAACTCCAACATTTCTGTCCATTTTTCGGGAGCTATCTCAGCACTAGAATGTTTACTCTCTCTATGGGTAAATTTGTCTAATAGGCTGTTCAATAAATTTTTGTCCTCCTCTAGCCTGTTTACTTCTTCTTGGGCAATTGCGACCTTTTGCTTTGCCTCTGCCATAAGCCCATTCAAACGTTGAATTTCTACCTCATCTACCTTACCCTTTATATGCTTCAAACTAATATTGCTGAGTTTGACCCCATTTTCGCCTTTTACCTGTATGCTGTCTTCGTCTATTTCGTTGGGCAAATCAACAAACACCAAGTCATGCGCTCCCGCCTCTAGCTTTATGGTGGTTTCACGGGTCACTTCTGCCCTGCCTTTAAACACGGTTACATCGGTAATTTTTGATTCTAAGGTTTTCATTTTCTTTTAAGTTATGAGGGTTTAGTTATTGGAGTTTGGACAGGCATAACTTCTACATTCCCGTTAACCACACATTAGCGGGGTAAGTAATGGCAAACTCAAAAGGAATTTGCAGGCTTTTGCCTGATTCAAGCGTATATGCCCACTCTATTGCCTTGAGCTTATCTACCTTTAGCTCATCAGTATCTTCAGTATACATTGGTTTTAAGAGTTCTACTTTTACCTCCTCGTTTTGCGACGCGGGCAACTGATCTTTGATGATGAGTTCTATTGCCCTTGGTTTAAAGTTTTTTACCTCCATGACATACTCATACACCAGGTTTCTATGCTTTTTACTAAAAAGGCTTCCTGCTTGTTTTTCATATTTTTTCAAAAACTTGCGGGCTACCTTCACTCCTTCATCGGTGCCTAAGAAAGTCCAAAACTCCTCTGAGGGAGCTATAGTATCAATAGAAGCATTCGCGACAAAATTGTTGTCCAAAAAAACATTGGTACTCCCCGCCAACAAAGGGTATTCGGTATGGTTGGTGGTGCGTGCCCGCAAATAGGTATGCGCCGATAACTTGGGCACAGCCGAATATTGCAAGTGAGCCGAGAAGGTGTCTTGCAAAATGGTGACTTGATGCTCTGTATCATCATTTTTGACCGTATGGGTGCCCTCTATTTCAAAAAATACTGCTGTCCCCCCTGTCTCTACTTTTGCCCCTCCTCTATCTATATTTGGAGGGGGAGTCGGTTTATTGTCTACTATTTTCTGCGCTTCTTCCATCTTGCGTTTTTCGTCTCGTTCCAAAAATTGGTCAATGTTCGACTCATCATACACTGCCCCAGCTATCATTATTCCCCGCTCTTTTTCGTCTACATCTTTTGCTGGCTTGGGCATACTCGTCACTGCTGGTCTTTTTGCCTTTTTCATTGCCTTCACTGCGCCGCCCGATACGCCCTTTATAGTTGCCTTCAAACGATCACGCACTTGTTGTGCAGTTACCGGGTTGTGTTGTTGAATTCGCCACGCTTTGAGCTCAGGTTGGCGTCCGCCTATGTGGGGGCGTGCCGTAGACAAACGCAAGGCAGCATCGTACCAAGGTTCTGCAGTGTTTTGCCTAATCACCGCCTTGTACATGAGCTCTAAGGTTTCAGCTTTGGTAGACACCCTTAAGTCATAGTAGGGCTCCCAACTTGCCCCTTGCACCACATAGCTTAATAACAGCTGTAAGGTACCTTCTTCGGCGACACTTACTTGCACCTCTACTTTTTTGCGGGCTTTTTGTGGTTGAGTAAAAAAATGTATGGTTTCTTTTTCGAGCTTGTCCAATGCTTGGGTATTTTGACGCACTTGCTGTTTTACCTTCAGCAAAGCCTCGTCTACATTGGCTTGTTTTTGCCCATAATACTCCAGCATTTTCAACCAGTCTTGCGGGGTGCTTTTGCGTTGTCCTTTGGTGGGCTTGGTCACGCGGTCTACCATTCCTTGCAAAAACCGCTGTTGCCCTTGCAAACGTTGTTGCTCATTTTGTAGCCTTCTGCCCTGCGCTATCAATCCTTGTTTTTTATCCTCCAATGCCTGTACATCTTCATCGAGAGAGTGCTCATAATATTCGGTCAAAAACTTCACCTGAGTAAGCATGGCTTGGGTACCCTTACCGCTTACCTGCACACTCTTTTCTTCTATGCTATCGGGCAATTGGTCAAACACCAAAATATGCTCACCTTGTTTCAGGGTTACATTTGCTTCGCGGGTCACTTCAGCGCGGTCTTGAAACACCGTGACTGTTACCACCTTTGAGTCAATGACTTGAGTTGTATCTTTCATGCGCTTACATATCTTCTATACCAGTGAGGCTAAAATCGTGGGGGTACTCCAAGGCAAAGTGAAAAGGAATTTTTTCTTCTTTGCCGGGCGGCAGTTCATACATCCATTGCAAACGGTTGAGCTTGTCTTTTTTTAGTTGGTCGGTGTCTTCTTTATACGCTGGCAGTAGCAAATGTACTTTTATCTCGTCGTGGTGCGAAATAGGAATCTGGTCTCGGAGGGTGATCTTTTCGGTAGTTTTCTTATAATTCTGTACCAACAACTCATATTCATATACCACATTTTTGGTTTTCTTACCAAAGAGTTTGCCTTCTTTTTTCTCGTATTTTTTCAAAAACTTACGCTCTACCTTAATGCCCTCGTCTATGCCCAAAAAGGTCCAAAAACTTTCGGTAGCCGCCACCGTGTCCATCGAGGCATTTGCCACAAAGTTGTTGTTCAAAAAAACATTGGTTGTGCCCGCCAAAAAAGGATAGTCGGTGTTGTTGGTCACTTTTGCCCGCAAGTAGGCATACGACGACAGCTTGGGTACTGCCGAATATTCAAACTTTGTCCCAAAGTCTTCCATCATTACTGTTACTTGCTGTTCGGTATTGTCGCTCTTCACGGTGTGCCTTCCGGCAATACTAAAAAACACCGAAGTAGCCCCAGTCTCTACCCCTGAGGTGGCTTTAGTCATTTGCTCATTGCCCCCTCCACCAAAGCCATCCATGGCGTCTTCTGCCTCTTCCATACTTGCCACCTCAGACTTTACCCCCAGGTCTGCCACTGCCTCAAACCTGGTATTGCGTAAATCTTCTTTGGCAATGCGTCCCCCCACGTCTACCCGCCAAGGCTCTAGCTGGGGTTGACGCCCGCTTACCTGCGGCTGGGCTGTAGAGAGCTTCAGCGCCACATCTTGCCACTCTTCACCCGTGGTTTGGGTGACCAAGGCATTGTAGGTCAGGTTCATTTTTTTGGCTTCGGTCGACACCCTCAAGTCATAAAACGGGCTCCATTGCGCCCCGTATACAATGTACGACAGGTTGAGCTGTAGATTTCCCTCGGCCTTCATCTGTACAATTACTTCTACTTGGTTTTTGGTGCGGGTGTCGTCATAGCGCAAGTCCTGCAGCTGTTGTGCTATCTTTTTTATCTTGTTTTTCCAAACACGCTGCTCTTTTTCGTTGGCAAGCACTGCTTCATCCAACGCCTCAGATTTTTGCTGATAAAACGCAAACATTTTGTCCCATTCGGCAGGATCAAGCGTGGGCACATCATCTTCTATGGGGGTGGTCAGTTTTACCGTAATGTTCTCTATAAACTTTTTTTCGTTGCTCAGGCGGGTGCTCTTATTTTGCAAATGGGCAAGTTCGTCTTCCAGTACTTGTTGCTCATCCATGAGTGCTTTTTTGTCTTCGTCGGGCACTTCTTCATAATGGGCTACTTTAAACTTGACACTTGCCAGCACCGCATTGCCTATGCCGTTTACTTGCACACTTTTTTGCTCTATTTTTTCGGGCAGTCGGTCAAACAAAAGCAGGTGTTCGCCCGCAGCAAGGCTCAAATCGGCAGTGCGGGTTACTTCGGCACGGTCGCCAAACACAGTGACCGATGAAATGGCAGAATCGATTATTTGCATGATTGTATTTTGAAAAATCAGGTAGCTTCCAAAGTACAAAAGCTTGTGATTATTTGCTAGTGGTGGGGAGTTTATTTGCGTAGTAAAATGGGGCTAAGCTCAGTTCAAAAAATTTAAATTGCCCCCTTCCCCAATTCTTAGTAGCTTCGCAATAGTTGTTAAGACACTTTTATGATACATTACACCTGAAGACCAGGTGCTTGCTTGCGACTTGTCGCTTGAAACTTGCACCTGTTGACACTGTAGACTATTAAAAACACTTTAAAATATGCAAAACACAATACTATCTTGGGGGGCACTGCTTGCTTTGGTGGCAGTGTTGGGGTTTGCCCCTGCCAAAAAAGCCTACCAATTGTTTGACAAAACCGGCAAAAAAACGACTTATGCCCAAATGCTCGCCGAGCTAAAAGATGCCGATGTGGTGCTCTTTGGCGAGATTCACAACAACCCAATCAGCCACTGGCTACAGCTTGAGGTAACTCAAGATTTGTATGCCGCCGAAAAAGAAAAATTGGTACTGGGTGCCGAAATGTTTGAGGCAGATAACCAGGAGCTCATGAATGAATACCTGCAAGGCATTATTTCGCGCAAACACTTCGAGAAGGAAGCGAAGGTATGGAACAACCACGCAACTGACTATCGCCCATTGGTGAGCTTCGCCCAAAAAAACAAATTACACTTTGTGGCTACCAATATTCCAAGGCGTTATGCCAGCGTAGTGTCTAAAAAGGGATTCGAAGGGTTGGATAAACTTTCTAAAACCGCCAAAAAATGGGTAGCTCCATTGCCTATCAAAGTAGACCTGAGCTTGCCGGGCTATGCCAATATGGTAAAAATGATGGGAGGTGCTCATGGCAGGAGTATGGGTGGCATGAGCCCACAAAACTTTGCCCGGGCACAGGCAATCAAAGATGCTACAATGGCGCACTTTATCTTAAAAAACCGCAAAAAAAAGCAAACCTTTTTGCATTTTCATGGTACTTACCACTCCAACAATTTTGAAGGGATTGGTTGGTATTTGAAACAAAAACAAAAGAAACTAAAGGTAGTCACCATTGCCACAGTAAGCCAAGCAGAGGTGGGCAGCCTTTCGGCTAAAAACAAAAATCTCGCAGATTATATCATTGCGGTACCCAGTAGTATGACCAAGACGTATTAAATGTAAATGGTTTGATTGCTTTATTGTGAGATGGTTTGCGAAGCGAGTTTTTTAAATTGCTAATTTTCATTTTGCAATAATGCAAAAGCCTTTATTTAGTACCGTATTATGGTTAGCTGTAGAACAAGCAAAACCAACAGATTCTAAAAACTAACAGTGCAAGTATAGTTAAGATATTAACAATCAATATCTTAACTATACTTATCATTTCAAAACAAGGTGGTTTTAGTAACTATCTAAATTATCGGATAGCGTTACTTTTGCACTAAATAATTTACTTTGAACATCATAAGGCTGAGTAGGGCTTTCTTATAAAAATGAGAGTAAAGAAAAAAGTTGTAAAATTGGAGTTACGACATAACCTCAATTTAGGGCTTTCTTATGAAAAATGAGCAACCTCTCTGAAACTTGCAAAGCACGAGGTTTCGATCGGGCGTGGAGACACCACCCGAGGCGGAAATATGGTTTTTCGGGGGTATATTCTCCTAAAGATCCTTTTATAAGAAAACCCTGTAAGGCTGAGTACAGCTTTCTAAAAAATGAGAAATCTCTCTGAAGCAAAATTCGAGGTTTCAATCGGGTGTGAAGACACTGCCCAAGGCAGGAGCATATCATCATGCTTCACCAGACCTTGATGTGCAAACAAGTTAATTTCCTCTATTATTTACGACTTTACCAATTGCATTGCCAATGCGTGGTTTGCTTTGTTGCTGCTTACCAACCACTGGAATATTTTCTCAATATTGGTTTTCATACATTCGCTTGAGCATTTTTTAAAGACTTAAAAACTATTCAAAAAGAGGCAAGCTCACTGGATAAAACCGAGCAAAGCGATCCTTTTTTATAGCAAAGTAAATTTAGTACATTTTAACGACAAAATTGCGCTTTTCACATAGTTGTACCACACAAATAATACCTTGTATAAGGGTAAGCGATCATAGTATAAAAACCAGGACGCGAGAGATTTTTACCTGCGTAAGGGTGACAAAATCATTCATTAAACCTTCTCTGCTAATACCAGAGAAACAAAAACCGTTTACTACTATGATAACAAGGTGTACTACCATCATTTGCTCACTTTTGCTGCTTTGCTTCAGTACTGTTTTTTTGTCTTCGGCACAGGCACAACGCCGTTGCCGACAAGCGATTCCACACCATTTGTTTAAACAAAAAAAATGTAGAATTCAACAAAAACGTGGGCACCAAAAACTCCAGACAGCCCAACGGGTAGCCCGTAACCACTGCCTTAATAGCCGCCAGGTGAGAACTATAGCTCAGGTTTTTCGCAAAGATCAAAACCGACTGGCATTTGCCAAAGTGGCTTTTCATAATACGATAGACCGTCGCAACTTTAGTTGTGTATACAGCACATTTTACCAGGCTCACTTTCGGCAAAAACTCAAACGATATGTGCGCAAACACGGACACTACAGCGGTGGAAAAAAATGGTGTAAGTGCGGCAAAAGGTCTGGACACTATGGGGGTTGTGGAAATGGTGGAGGAAAAAAATGGTGCAAGTGCGGCAAAAAGTCTGGACACTATGGGGGCTGTGGAAACAATGGAGGAAAAAAATGGTGCAAATGCGGCAAAAAGTCTGGACACTATGGGGGGTGTGGAAACGGTGGTGGAGGCTGTGGTTCGGGAGGGCACAGTGCTGGGTTAATCGGGCAACGTGGTTATATGGAAGTATTGCATAGTGTTCAACGCGAACGCTTTAACTCAAGCAAAATGAGTACTGCCAAGAATATGTTCCAGATTAAACGAAAAATGTTTGTGGTTACTCAAATTCGTAGCATTGCCCAAGAGTTCCGTTTTAGTTGCGATAAAATGACTTTCCTTAAATTTGCCTATAATTATACTTGTGATAAGAGAAAATACCATCAATTATCTAATATGTTTAGGTTTTCTTCAGACCGTGAGGCTTTTTTACGTTATGTCAACAGTCAACAAAGAAGGTAATACGCTGATAAATAAGAACAAATCATTTATTTTTAAATCGGCTAAAGTAACGCTTGACCTAAAAGTGACGAATGGGTATCATATTTTGTAATTCAAAGTCACTTTGCCTGAGTCAGGCACTTACTTAAGCCAATTTTGCAATACTTATCACACGCTTTTATACCTGACAATAAGAGAGTGTGATACCATTTATACAACCTTAATTTATTAATCAATGAAAAAATTTTACTACCTGACCCTTATTGGGCTTATTTTCTCTTCCTCGCTTTTTGCTCAAAACCGTCGCCAAGGTTGTACCAATCCATTGTCTAACTATGCTTTTCAGCAAAAGTATAAAAGCCTGGATCGCCAACCCAATGAAAGCTACAAACTAAAAGCCGCTATTAACCTGATACGCCTCAACTGTATGACCAGTAGCCAGGTCAAACAAATTGCTGCATCGTTTCAAACCGACCAATCACGGGTGGCTTTTGTCAAGGAGGCTTACCTCAAAACCTACGACCGTCGCCAGTTTCATCACGTATACGATGCTTTCAAAAGTTTTCGAAATGTAGCCAGGGCACATCAATATATTATGGCTTTACGCAAAGGTGGGTCGGGAGGCACAGGCAATACAGGACAGGTTACTTTTCCTCATTGGAACTACCCCACCCTTGCCGGATACCAGGGTACTAATAACTGTAACAGCTTTATCAGTCAGCCCATATTTATGAACTATGCCCATCAAGTACACCGCCAAAGCGATGAAACCAGCCGTTACACCCAAGCCTGGCAAGCACTTACGAGTAATTGTATGACTACCGCCCAAGTAATGAAAATGGTGTCGTTGGTAAAACAAGACAACCACCGACTGGCTTTGCTCAAAGGTGCTTTTGACCGAGTATATGATGTAGGAAATTACGCTTCGGCACGGGTGGCGCTTAACTCGCTCACTACCCAACAAGATTTTGATCTTTTTTTGAATAGCAAAGCGGGTACAAGAAAGGAGGAATCTTGCCTGATTGACGATAATGACTTTAAGGGGGTAAACAGTCAAGTAAAAAAAGAATGGGTTGACCGAAAAAAGTTGAATTTGTTACAAAGCATTTTTAAAACTAAAAACAAATGTTATTCTATTGCCCAGCTCAAAACTATAGGAGTTCAGTTCACTTTTTCGGGCGACAAGCTCAAATACGCGAAATGGGCTTATACTTACGCGCACAAAAAAGAGGACTATCACCAAATGGCAGCCATATTCAGGTCTACTTTTACCAAAAGGGATTTTATGAACTGGCTGAAAACGCAAAAATAACTGTTTAAGGAACTTGATCGCCCCGTAAACGGGATTTCGGGCATAGCCCTCAACAATAACCCCGATAAGAAATCGGGACTTTGAAGCTGTCCGATTTAGAACAAATTAGCTTCGCAGAGCTTGAACTTCGTTCTGCGGTTCCCTTTACTGACTTTCGTTACCCCGGCAGTTCCGCCGGGACTATGAGCTTTTATTGTCCGTAGCACCGTCACACGGTCTGGCTCAGTCAGTCTTGAATATATGCCCTCAATCTCGACACTTATTTTGAACATGTTCCTAAACAAACAACACTTATTGTATATTTATCGAACCATAGTTATAGCCCAACTATGGTTTGCTTATTTATTATACCGAAATATTATGAACCTAAAACTATTGATTGTATGCTTGATTTGCCTGGTTTGGCAACAAGCGAGCTTTGCTCAAACCGATTCATTGAAGTTTCCTGACTTAAACTACCCTGATTATAACGGATACAAAGGCAAACGCAACTGTGACTTACCTATGTCAGAAGCGATATTTATTCCGCTTGCCCGGCAGGTGTTCAATACGCCCGATGAGGCACAAAAAATGCTGATAGCTCAAGAGGTACTCAAAGATAATTGCTTGGCAGTGGCGCAAATAATGAAGTTGGGGAGTTTGCTAAAAGATGAAAATAACCGATTGAATTTTCTAAAACAAGCAGCACCTCATGTATACGATTTGTTACACTATGGGCAAGCCACCCAAATACTCCAAACCAACGAAGCCACCAATGCATTTTTGCAATTTGCCCGCAAACAACGACAAAGCGGAGGCAACAACAACCACTCAAACAATAACAACTCTACCAACAATAATAACAACAACACTAACCCCACCAATATTACCCATACTCCTTGTTTGTCCGCCATTAGCGAGGCAGAATACAAGGCTATGCGTAGAAAAGTCAGGCGAATATACACCAACGACATGAAGGAGGCTACCGCCAAAAGAGTGATTCAACAATACCGCTGTCTCAGTGTAAAACAAATACGGGGTGTTTTGCGGTTATTTCACTATGAAAATGCTTCGCTAAGAATTGCTAAGTTTGCTTATGACTATGCGGTAGACAAAAAGAACTACATGAGCCTTAAACGCTTTTTTAAATTCCCTAGCAACCGAGACAGTTTTGCCTATTTTGTAAATAGCCGGAAGTAAGAATTGTTCCTAGTAACAGGTATTTTTTGATTTGCACATTCGATCAAAAACCGGGAACTTGTCATTTGAAACCTTGTACATATAATTGATATACAATGAAAAATTTACTACAATCTAAAATAGCCTACCTGCTGGTTTTTTGTGGGTTATGTTCTTGTGCACAAGCGCAAAAAATTAAGCAAAAACAAGTCAAAATCATCATCTCAAACTTGGCTGCTGACGATATGATGGGCAGAAAGGCAGGCACCAAAGGAGAAAAAAAAGCCGCAGCTTTTATTGCCCAGGAATTTACCAAGGCTGGGGTAAAGCCACTACCAGGGTTCAAAAACTATTACCAAAAGTTTACCCACCAAGGATTAAACATGCTCAATGTGTTGGGAGTGATACCAGGTAAAAGTAAAAACAAAAAAACCAGGGAAGAAATCGTGGTATTTTCGGCGCATTATGATCACTTGGGAGTTCGTAAAGGAGCCAAAGAGGATTCTATTTATAATGGGGCTGACGATGATGCGTCGGGGGTTACCGCAGTGATTTCACTGGCACACTACTTCAATAAACAAGGTAATAACCAACGTACTTTGATGTTTGTGGCTTTTACTGCCGAAGAAATAGGTTTGGTGGGTTCTACTTATTTTGGCAAACAACTCAAAAAATCGCAATTGGCTAAAATTGTAGCAGGGATTAATATAGAAATGGTGGGCAAAGCCTCTAAGTTTGGACGCAAAGGTGCTTTTATTACTGGTTATAGCTACTCGAACCTGGGCAAAATTTTACAAGAAAATGCTCAGGGCACTGGTTTTACCTTTCACCCCGACCCGTACAAAAAGTATAATTTATTTCAACGCTCAGACAATTATGCCTTGGCACGCCACGGTATTCCGGCACACACCATTTCATCAGTGGATATTGCCAATGATAAGCACTACCATCAGGTAAGCGATGAAGTAGACACACTTGATATTGAAAACCTAACCGATATGATAAAAGCTGTAGCACTGGGTGTACGTAGTATTGTAGCAGGTAAAGATACCCCTACAAGACTGAAAATGAAGTAGCATAAATGGTAAAAAAATCAATGGAAGCACACCATGCTTCCATTGATGACAACTTGAAAATTTACCCGATCACCAATCGGAGTATTCACTTGCAATCAGCGATACACAGAGCCTTAGACTCTGGTATTGCAAAACAAGCATTATTAAACACACCAACTGTTAGCTGGCTAACAGTTCCAGTTTATTTTTGTATAACCTGATGACTTTTCGCTGAAAATCTACCATTCCTTCACTTTTCAACTCATTGAGTAGTGAATTAAGCGTAGGGCGTGATACGCCAATCAAGTCGGCAATGTCTTTTTGGGTAAGCAAATGATTAATCTCGATCGTATTGCCTTTGGCTTCGCCTTGTTCGCTACCCAGGTTTTTCAAAAACTCGATCAAACGGGTGCGAGCATCTTTAAACATGAGCAACGACAAACGGTGCTCTAGTTTTTTTATGCGCCAGCCCACCAGTTTATAAATGTTAAGGCTAAACTCTTGTTGATTTTTGAGAAGGGTTTGCAAGGTTTGCGTATCTACAGCACAGATAGTGGTAGCAGCTACCGCCTGAGCGTAATCATTTCGGTGGCTTTCACCCAAAGCTGCCAACTCGCCAAAAACTTCTCCTTTTGTTAAAATAGCTTTTACTATCTCTTCACCATCTTCGGTATAAGAAGAAATCTTAACTTTTCCTTTGATAATCAGGTATACCTTGTCTGCCTGGTCTTGATCAAGGTACACAAAATCATTTTTGTTGTACTGCTCAAAACTATGCTCTTTTTTATAAGCTTTTATCCTATGAGGGCATAACAAGTTAAATAAGTTAACGTTTTCTAAAAACCATACATTTTTCATATACATTTGTAGTTATAGATTGTCAATCGGGTACAAGCTATACAAGCAGACAAGTACAAATGGTTGCTTTCCATAAAAAAAATCAGGCATCTCGCGAATAAACTTTGTTTACATCTTCATACCAATGCCCATCAGAGAACTTTTTTTTGCTGGGTTCTCCTTTGATAAGTATGCTCAATATCATCCAAATTATCAGAAAAGGAGAAAATACAAATAAGGCAATGATGATTTTAGCCGAAATAGGTAAATGAGGGGTAAGCGTATATATCAATAAATATACTGTAGTAATAATAATGGGAATAAGCACTCCTTTTTTCATAATGGCGAGATTTCAGAGTTAATATACGCCTTTTAAAACCAATGATTCAAATAAAATGTTTTCAATATAAAATGATATTTATCATAGCTTTTTTATAATATATTTACAAGATTTCCAACTTTTCCAAAACTTTTGTTATGAAGAGAAATTTATCGAGCCTGGAAATATTGCTCATAGGCACTATTTTACTGTCAGGTGTGTTACTCAGTTTAATTTTCTGACTTACTCCCAAGTAAGTTTAGTCAAGCTTGATGATGGAGCATTTGCCCAATCCAAACGAGGCACTTGCCCCAAAAATTACTCAAAGAGGTAAAATCTGATTTTGTCTTCGGCTTATTTAATAGTATTTTTGGCAAATGGACAAGCAATCAGATTACCTTGAGGCCAACCGACAAATGTGGGATGACAAAACGCCTTTTCATGTCAAGTCAAACTTTTATGATGTAGACACATTCAAGCAAACCAAAAACAGCTTGAATGCTATAGAACTAGTTGAAGTAGGCAATGTACAAGGCAAATCACTTTTGCATTTGCAATGCCATTTTGGGCTTGACACCCTGTCATGGGCACACTTGGGAGCCACCGTTACTGGGGTAGACTTTGCTCCGGAAGCGATACGTACTGCCCAACAGTTGAGTGAAGAACTTGAGCTTCCGGCACAATTTGTTTGTGGCAATGTACTAGAGCTGGAAGGCAAAGTAGACCAGAAGTTTGACATTGTGTATACCTCGTATGGGGTAATATGCTGGCTGCCCGACTTGCAACTGTGGGCACGCACCATTGCCGAAAGGCTCAAGCCCGGAGGCTTTTTTTATATCGCAGAAACCCACCCTTTATTAATGACCCTTGACCCTGAAACTACTCAGGTACAATATAGCTACTTTAACACCCAACAACCCGATCACGAAGCTATCACGGGTACTTATGCCGACGAAACTGCTCCACTCAAACACACGGAGTACACCTGGGGACATAGTATTAGCGAGGTGGTCAATGCACTGATTGACAATGGATTAAAAATTGATTTTTTGAATGAACGGGCTTATTACCCTTATAATTGCTTTGCCAATATGCAGGAAACTACCCCTGGCAGTGGATGGTGGCAGGTAAAAGGCTGGGGAGATAAAGTACCCCACTTGTTCTCAATCAAGGCTACGCGTACCTCAGCCCCTGACTCAAAAAAGTAACAATACACCCCCTTTGTTTTTTGAAAAAACAAGAGGGTTTTAAGAGCTTATTTAAAATTAGCCGAAAAGACTGAACCCCAAAGACAAGTTCGGTTTACAACTCCAAACTTATCTTCAGGGCTCAGCGAGCTAATGTATAAGTAATTTAGTCTCCAGTATACTTACTAAGAATGCCCTGACGCTCGTTCAACGACCCTATACCTGGCTCATTCCGCCATCTACCTCTAGCTCAATGCCAGTTACAAACGAAGCATCTTGTGAGGCAAGGAACAAGACCGATTTTGCGATTTCTTCGGAGGTGCCAAAACGCCCCAATGCTACCTGGCTGGCAATGCCTGCTCCCATTTCCTGGACTGCCTCTTCAGGCAAACCAGTTTTTCCCCAAATAGGTGTGTCAATGGGTCCAGGGCTAATGGCATTTACCCTGATCTTGTGTGCCGAAAGTTCTGCCGCAAATACCCTGGCCAACAAACGCAAACCAGCCTTACTCGCCGCATAAGCACTGGCTCCGGGCATCCCCATTTGGTTAGACACCGACGTATTCAAAATAATACTTGCCCCTTCGTTGAAATAAGGCAAACCTGCTTGTACCAAAAAGAAAGGCCCTTTGAGGTTGGTGTTCATTACCTCATCGTACATTGCTTCGGTCACGTCGCTTAAAGGCATAAAACGCCCTACTCCAGCATTGGCAAACAAAATATCTACTTTGCCAAATTTGTCTTGAGCAGCTTCGAATACTTTTTTGTTGGATGTTACATCAGCGGCATCTGCTTTGATGGTTAAAAAATGATTTGCGTGTATTTTTGCCAACTCCTCATTCGTAGCTTTTAATTTTTCGTCACTGCGTCCAGTCACTACTACCTTGGCTCCTTCTGCCAAAAATAGTTTTGCTGTGGCTAAACCCATTCCACTGGTTGCTCCAGTAATGATGGCTACTTTTCCTTCTAATTTACTCATTGTTTTGTTTGTTATTGGTGTAACGAACTCAAGTGGTGAGTTCTAAATATTTAACATTTTAAATAGACCAGTCTGTCTATTTAAATTCAAAAAAACAACTCCCTGATTAACAGAAAGTTAGTACTCATTATTTGTTTTGAGTCAAATACTCAAAAGTCATTTTATAAAACAACTCAAAAGGTTGGTCGGTTTGGGTGGCCTTGAGCCTCGACAAGACACCCACAAAATGACTGTGAATATATTCAGCCAATGCTTCGGCTGGGTAGTCGTTTCTTACCTGTTGTTGTTGCTGCGCTTCGCTTATACAGCCAGCAATCAGTGCCAATACCTTGGCATATTCGGCATTGAGCAATTTTCTAAAACGCTCATTCAATCCTGCCATTTCCAGTACCAGGTTATTGGCAAGGCAACCACATTTATATGCTTCGTTTTTGTTAAATTCGGTCAACCCGGTATATAGGTTTTTCAGCCTTTGCAAGGGCGATTTATCAGCACCCTGCAAAAAACCTTTGACCAACTCATAATTGTTATTACTATAGTATTGTAAAACCTCCTGGCCAAAAGCTTCTTTGCTGGTAAAAAAATTATAAAACGAGCCTTTGGGTATATTACACTCTTTGAGTATTTGGTTAATGCCTGTATTGTGGTACCCTTGTCGTCTTAAAATATTTTCACCTTTTTTCAGTATTGCCTGTTTATCGTGCTTTATATTCATTGTTTTTTTCTTTTACTGTGCTACTCAACTCACGTCAATTAGACCAGTCATTCTAGTTAACTTAAAAACTGAATAAAAGTTTCAATTGAACCGCAAAAATAACAAAAGATTGTTTGAACTTGTTTGTCTGTCGATGCCTATTGTAATATATTGGTCAAAATTGAGGCTTCCGGCGTGGAAGAAATTCAACAAATGGAGGTTTACATAAAAAACACTACAATCATTATTTTTTATTGCTGTTGTAAGTGTTTGGTTCTTAGTAGTATTATTGCTTTGAAAGCTGTTTTAACGAATATTATTTCAAATATAGAAACAAAATATTTACAAAAGGCCACTACTTTCTTAATTATTTTATTCTTAATTTTGTACAATTACACCTCACCATACAAATTATGGCAGAAACACTCATTATTCCTACTACCCAAGACAGGGCTGAACTTTACAAAAGCCTGATTCCTCAGGTAAAAGCTTTGACCTCAGGAGAATCAGATTTGATTGCCAATTTATCGAATACAGTGGCGGCTCTAAAGCAAACTTTTGGTTTTTTTTGGGTAGGATTTTACTTCGTCAAAGAAAACCAACTGGTTTTGGGTCCCTTTCAAGGTCCTATAGCGTGTACACGTATTCACTTTGATAAAGGAGTTTGTGGCGCAAGTTATACCCGTAAACAAACGGTCATTGTAGAAGATGTCGAAAAGTTTCCTGGCCACATTGCCTGCAGTTCAAATTCAAGATCAGAAATTGTAGTACCAGTCATGCAAAATGGTGAAGTTAAAATGGTCTTGGATGTAGACAGCGACCAGGTCAATGACTTTAGTGAGGTAGACCAACAAGGGCTTGAAAAACTCATGGAAGTGGTAGCAACATTTATATAGCATTACTTCGCGCCTCCTGAGTTACTATTTCTTTTAGGAACGTGATCGCCCCGTAAACGGGATTTCGGGCATAGCCCTCAACAATAACTGTCTGGTTTAGAACATATCCTCTTTACTGACTTTCGTTACTTTTAGCCTTTGGCAGAGCTCGGCGCAGCAGGGCTGCAGCCATCGGTTTTCGCCGTAGCTATGGCTACGACTGCAAAAAGTGCCTCAGCCAGCCTCGAGTATACGCCCTCAATCTCGACACTTATTTTGAACATGTTCCTTAGACAAGTATCAATTACTAAGAAACATAATATTGAGTAAACCCAGGGGCAACGCCAGCCCTATTGCAACCTAATAAAACCAACATGAATGATTTATCAATCAAAGGATATGCCTGCTCGCCTACGGTGTATTTCAACGACCAAACCGGAGAGTTGACGCTCGACGGGGAGTATTATCAAGAGTATGATGTTGCCTTTTTTAAACCAGTATACGACTGGTTAGATGGCTACCTGAGAAAAAAAGGACGCAAAATAACTGTAAATCTCAAGCTTAGTCACTTAAATTCAAGTGCTCGTCGCAGAATAGACCAAATCCTTGAATGCCTTCAAGACTACCACACTAGTCATAAAGGCAAGGTAATGGTAAAGTGGTTTTATTTTGACACTGATACCAAAGAAGAAGGCATAGAGCTTGCCGAAACTTTCAACAATTTACCTATTCACGTTTTACCTGTATAACAAAAGTTTATTTTTAAGTGATTTGGAAAAAATAAGCTGTGCCAATTCAAGAAAATATATTGTTCTCAGACGATTCAAAAAAAACGGTGCATAGC
This sequence comes from Microscilla marina ATCC 23134, assembly GCF_000169175.1. Lineage (NCBI taxonomy): Bacteria > Pseudomonadati > Bacteroidota > Cytophagia > Cytophagales > Microscillaceae > Microscilla > Microscilla marina. The sequence continues at coordinate 176,031 of NZ_AAWS01000012.1, read as the reverse complement.
CAAAGCTATGAAACTTTTTTTTTGAGAAGAATGAGGGCAATAGATACACTTTAATGGCTCAAATTATTTATGAAAGATCACTAAATGCAAATATACTATGCTATAATTGATTAGATTAAATGACTACTAAACCCTGCCACAAAGTTTATGAATATCAATTGACAAAAACACTGACCAGTTTATAAATTCACAAGGAGCGTTTATGCCAATAAACCTCCCCTCTCCTCTTTTGCCTGTTTATTGGCGCTTGTTGCTTCTATCTGATTGTTTTTTAAGCCAACCACTGTCCTTGAGTATATCAGGGCGACGTTGTTGGGTGCGTTCTATGGCTTTTTGCAAACGCCACTCTTCAATATTGGCATGGTGTCCGGTCATCAATATCTCTGGCACTTTCATTCCTTTGTACTCTTCGGGACGGGTATATACAGGGGGGGCAAGTAAATTGTCTTGAAAAGAATCAGTCAATGCAGAAGTTTCATCGTTGAGTACCCCTGGTACCAGCCGCACCAAGGCGTCAGTCACCACTGCTGCGGCAAGTTCTCCTCCTGAGATTACATAGTCACCTAAACTTATTTCTTTAGTAATGAAATATTCCCTGACCCGTTCGTCGATTCCTTTATAATGCCCGCATAATATGATAAAGTTTTGGCTCAAAGAAAGTTGGTTGGCCATTTTTTGATTGAAAGGCTCACCATCAGGCGTCATATAGATAATTTCGTCGTAAGTACGTTTGCTTTGCAAATGGCTGATGCACTGGTCAATGGGTTCTATCATCATTACCATTCCAGCACCCCCGCCAAAAGCATAGTCATCGGTTTGGCGCTGGTTAAGTGTACTGTAGTCACGCAGGTCGTGTACTTCTATAGTGGCAAGTCCTTTTTCTTGTGCTCTTTTCATAATAGAGTGACTAAAGGGGCTGTCTAACAAGCGGGGCAAACAAGTAATTATATCTATATGCATGGGAATGAGTTGTATTTAAAACAAGTCACAAATATAACAAATGCTTTGGTGTTTTGATGACTCAGTGAATATGCTTGTTCTGTTACCACCCCCAGGTATTGGCACCCCCTTTGAAAGGCCCTACAATTTGAGAGGTGATCCATCCCCCATAAAAATCGCCTTCCTGGGCTTGTACCAACTCATCGTTTACATAGCAGGCGTCTACCTTGGAGGCATAAAAACAAAGGTGGTTTTGCAAAGCCTGATACTTAGGCGATGGATTGGCATAAAACCAGGCAACATTTTGCACTACGCGATCTTCTACCCGAAGATTATAATAACTGGCTGCTCCTTTATATTCACAAAAAGAAGTTTTGTTCTCTACCAGTTCCAAGTATTCAAGATTTACGTCTTCGGGTGGGAAATAATACGTAGGCGGATGACTGGTTTCTAAAATACGCATTCCCCGGTTGGTTTGCGCAATGATTATATCATCACAAATTACCCGCAGGGTTTTGTTGGTACTTTCCAGTTTTGGAGGACGTGGGTAGTCCCATACAGATTCTTGTCCAGGTTTGGGGATTATTTTTTTCATAAATTTATAAGTCATATTTTGCCAAAAATGTTTAAAATTGGTATATACAACCTGATATTTAATGTTTGAAGTCCTCTCAACTTTTTTTATGAGTTGCAAAATCGCCGTTTGGCTCCCTGAGTTGGACACTTTTGTTCGCTATAGCTCCTAGCCACCACATCTATGAAAAGATTGTTGTCAGCCATATTGTTTATTACACCTTTGCTGTTGTTGGCACAAACCAACCACAGGCAAACAACGCATTGGGAACAACAACTTGCACAAACCCCACAAGACACGCAACGTGTACACCTGCTATTAAAAATCACGCGCTCGCTTACTGTGAACAACCCCAACAAGGCATTGCAACTTGCTCAAGAGGGCTATAGGCTCGCCCGCAGGCTCAAATATACTCAAGGGCAAAGCAAACTAGCCAATCAGTTAGGTACTATTTATTACTACAAAGGGGTGTACGACGAGGCACTCTTGCATTATTTTACTGCATTAGAGATCAACGAAAAGGCTCAAAACACCCTTGAACAAGGTAAAAACCTCAATAACATTGCACTCACTTATCAACATTTGAAACAATACCAACAAGCGTTGCACTACTACATGCAAGCATTGCCTAAAGTCAAACAAAAGGGGAGTCAGGCACAGTTGGCAAGGGTATACAACAACATTGGCATTGTGTATCGTCACTTAGACCAGAAATCAAAGGCACTGGATTATTATACTCAATCGCTTGAACTCAACCAACAAATCAATGATTTGAAAAATCAGGCGTTGAACCTAAACAATATTGGGCAAATTTATTTTGACCTGGGGGCTTACGCCAAAAGCATCAGTTATACTTTGCAAGCGCTCAAGCTGAATCGACAGTTAGACAACAAATACGAGGTAATCAATGTGTTGAACAACCTGGGTAGGGCTTATACTGAGCTTTATCAACTTGAGCAAGCCCAAACCTACTTAGATGAGGTGATGACGCTTTTGCCACAAATCAACTCTCATACACTACAAGCCAATTATTATGACAATCAAGGGCAACTACTGGAAAAACAAGGGAAGTACAAAGAAGCTATCAAAGTGTACCACAAGCTTACTCAACTCAAAGACTCTGTGTTTAGTACCGAGAACAGTAAACGACTGGCAGAACTACAAACCAGGTATAATTTTGAAAAAAGAGAACGGGAAAACAGGGTATTGAAACAACAACAAAACCAACAGCAAAAAACAATCACTCATCAGCGTAAGCGCAACAACACTTTACTTTTTACTACCATTTTTGGGGTATCTATGGGGCTTGTTACTCTATTGGTAGCGCTTAAGTTGTTTAAGGCCAAAGAACAACAAAGGCGGGTAAATGAGGCGTTGGCAGATAAAAACGAAGAAATCAAAAGCCAGACAGATGCCTTGCAAGAGCAAAAAGAAGCCATAGGGCAACAAAAAGAAGAACTGCAATCGCAAACTGAAATACTGAAAATGGTGAACCAACGCCTCAAAGATTTAGATAACTTTAAGCAAGAAGCCACCCACATGATTGTGCATGACCTCAAAACACCTCTCAACTATGTAATTGCCATCACAGATCAGGAAGATGTAAGACAGACTGGGCAGCAAATGCTAAATATGGTATTGAATATTTTGGATGTGCACAAGTTTGATGAGGCAAAAATGAAGTTACAAAAGGCAAATTGGGCACTGAATAACATTATAGAAGCGGCCATCAAACAAGTGTCATTTTTGGCCAATCAAAAGTCGATCAGAATCAGCAGTAGCTTACAACAAAACGTGCAAGTAAAAGTAGACCAACACCTGATGGTCAGGGTTTTTGCCAACCTACTCACTAACGCCATTAAATACTCGCCCAACAGTGGCACCATTAGCATTGTGCAAGACCATTTGCCAGAAAATGGAGCAACCAAACATATCAAAATAAAAGTCATTGACCAGGGAGAAGGGATTCCTAAAAACCAACTAGATCGTATTTTCGATAAGTTTGCCCAGGCAAATGCCCGTGATTTGAACAATTTTCGGTCGTCAGGGCTGGGGCTTACCTTTTGCAAAATGGCAGTAGAAGCACACAAAGGGTTTATATCAGCCAACTCACGCCCCAAGAAAGGAACCACTATTACGCTTACTTTGCCTGTAATACAAGTTTCTGAAAGGCTTGTGACCAATGTGGCCAACTGGACTCAAACCCTGGAGCAAAAAACCAGTGACTTAAAAAAGTGGATCACTAAAACTGATCAAGAGTTACTGCTTCCTATGGTAGAGGTTTTACAAACCCTAGATGTATATGACTACAGCGAAATCAAAAAGGTATTGCAAGGTTTAGAGGGGGTGAACAGCCGTGCCCTCAATGTATGGAAAAATGCCATGCACCAAACTTTGCTTCAGTGCGACGAAGAGGGGTATAAACGTTTGCTGGAAGTCATTGCGGTTTAAAGCCCTACATCAGATTGGTTTATTGACATCTCTTTTAGGCGACGACTTACAGTACAATAAAACCCATTTTAATGGCTACAGTTGCCTTTGTAGGTATAACAAAACTCCCCTTTTCCATAAGTTTTTGTAACGAAAATGAGGAGTTCGTTCCGTTAACGGTATTCAAGCGATGCTATTACTTGCTTAAAATCTGCTACAATGTCTTGGTAGGCATGGTGACGTTGTTGCTGCACCACCCACTGACCATTGACAATGGTACCCAAGGTAGCAGTACAGTCGCCGGCATATACTATAGTAGAAAGTAGGTTGTCTAAAGAGGTAATGGCAAACAAGGGAAAGTTGGCATCCATCACTACTGCATCAAAATGATCGCCTATCTGAAAAAACTCATTGGTATGATGCCCCATTGCTCGCCGCCCGGCAAAGGTAGCCATAGCCAAAGCATAACGCCCGCTATCGGTTTGCTGAGGCGAATAAAACGAGTTGCGTTTGTGGGTAGTGACACGTTGCCCATAATCTAGCCAACGAAGCTCCTCCAAGGGGTTGAGCCCAATGTGACTGTCAGTACCTATGCTCCATTGCCCATCTTGTGCCTGGAACGATGCCAGTGGAAATAAACCATCCCCCAGGTTTCCTTCGGTAGAAGGGCAAATCACAACATTTGCACGTTTTTTTGCCAAACCACTTACTTCTGCCTCTGTAAGGTGAGTCGCATGCACCAAGTGATAGTTTTCATTCAATGTAAGGTTGTTCAACAACCACTCTACCGGACGTGCTCCCAAATACACCTTGGCATCTTCTATTTCTTTGAGCTGCTCGGCTACATGAATATGAATGGGTATATCGGTGGGCAGGTTTTCACAAGTAGCCTTGATTACTTCGGGGGCTACTGCCCTCAAAGAATGGATACCCGCCCCTACTGACGCATGGGCATAAGGTCTGGCTGCTTTCTGTGACTGTTCCAGCAAATCCAGGTAACTGTCCATATCAGGTGATATAAAACGCTGTTGACCTTTGGTAGGGGCTTGTCCAAACCCACCTTTTTGGTAAAAAATAGGCACTAGTGTAATGCGAATGCCCGCTTTTTGAGCTGCCGCTATCAATCTTTCGCCCAATGCGGCTTTGTTGCTATAAGGTTTTCCGGTGAGGTCGTGATGTACGTAATGAAACTCGGCTACTGAGGTGTACCCATGGCGCACCATTTCGGCATACAACATCGCAGCAATGGCTTCCATTTGTTCGGGTTGTACATTTAAGGCCAACTGATACATGGCATTGCGCCACGACCAAAAGTCATCAGGATTGGCAGTACCACTATGCCGCTCAGCAATGCCCGCCATGGCATATTGAAACGCATGAGAGTGTGCATTCTGAAAACCAGGTAAGGCATATCCATCTACTTTTTCTATGTTAGTAATCGAGTCAGGTGGGGTAGCCGATAGGTAAGCAATTTTCCCTTCCTGATCTACCGACACATAAGCCGGGGCAACCCACTCATTGTCTTGATATAATGCTTTGAACTGAAAGTGTTTCATATTTACTTGCCCAATCATGGGCTAAATTCTTAGTTTTTGTTGCTAATTTTTAAGCTAGAGTACTAGTACTGGAAAGATAGCAAATTAAGGCAACAGGCAAAAAAAACAGGGACATCTTTGGTATAAGATGTCCCCGTAAAAAAATGTATAGAGTTGTATTTTTGTATCAACCAAAGTCGTCAAAACGAATATTCTCATCAGGAATACCCATATCGTCTAACATCTTGATTACTGCGGCATTCATCATAGGAGGACCACAGAAGTAGAATTCGATTTCATCTGGTTCCGGGTGATCTTGCAAATAGTTATCGTACAGTACCTGGTGGATAAACCCTTGGTAACCATCCCAGTTATCTTCTTCCATTGGCTCAGAAAGCGCAATGTTGTATTTAAAGTTGGGGTATTCTTCTTCAATTTTACGGAAGTGATCAGTATAGAACAATTCACGCTTAGAACGTCCTCCATACCAGTAAGAAACCTTGCGGTGTTTGGTTTTTTCGGTGTGGAATAAGTGGAACAAATGTGAACGCAAAGGAGCCATTCCGGCACCACCACCTATATAAATCATTTCGCGGTCGGTAGGATTGATGTGGAACTCTCCATAAGGACCCGAAATAGTTACTTTGTCACCTGGCTTGCACGAGAACACATAAGAAGAACAAATACCAGGGTTCACTGCCATCCAATCGTTTTTGGCACGATCCCAGGGAGGTGTGGCAATACGAATGTTCAACATGATGATGTTTCCTTCGGCAGGGTGGTTTGCCATAGAGTAGGCACGAAAGATAGGCTCGTCATTGACCATTTTGAGTGGCCACAGGTTAAACTTATCCCAGTCAGGCTTAAATTTGTCTGGTCCGGCAGGATCATCAGGATGAGGTTTGATGTCCATTGTTTTAAAATCGACTGTAATCTCAGGAACATCAATCTGAATATATCCTCCTGGATCAAAGTCCAGCGTTTCGCCATCGGGTAGTTTTACAACAAACTCCTTGATAAAGGTGGCCACATTATAGTTCGACACCACTTCACAATCCCATTTTTTGATACCAAAGATTTCCTCTGGGATACCAACGCGCATGTCTTGTTTTACTTTTACCTGACAAGCCAAGCGAACGTTCTCTTTTTGTTCCTGACGGCTGAGGTGGGGCACCTCAGTAGGCAATACATCTCCGCCACCATCAAGTACCTGACACTTACACATGGCACACGTACCACCTCCACCACAAGCAGAGGGCAAGAACATACTTTGATTTGACAAGGTAGTAAGGAGCGTAGAACCTGCGGATACTTCTACCGGGTTTTCTTCGTCTCCGTTGATAATAATTTTTACCGGACCGCTTTGTACCAAATATGATTGAGCAAATAAAAGCAGAAATACCAGCAACAAAATTACAAGTGAAAAGGCTGCTATCGCAGCCACAATCGTAATTGTCATAGTAGTGTTTTATTGTAGAATTAAAAATAACTTCTTTTTGTGCTTTTGAGAAACTGTTTGAATTCAATTTACTCAAAAATTCAATGGTTTCTTATTTCAGACGCGCAAATTTATTGAGGATTCATTTAAAAACCCAACAAATATAATATGATTCAAATAAATTCAGCAATTAAAACAAAAATAGTCTTTAGCAGGCAGCTTTCAGCAGTTGTCTTTTGATGCTCCCCTCTCTATTTTGTCTGATGGTGAAAGACCCAACAGGCTAGTTATAACCTGCTTAGCTATCCCTGACTCACTCAAGCACAAGAGCGAGTTTATCTTTCAACCAATTGTATCTAAAAATGTTTGGTAAAAAACAGACCTTTTACAGTCCTTGCGCATTTATGATAAATTGTTGTAGTATTTTTTTGCTGTAGGCTTTCCACCCTCCCCTAAAATCGCGCGCTGATACTTCTATAAAGTCTTCCATTGCCTGAGAGTTAAGCTGGGGCAATAGTCTTTGGTAATCGCCCTGGTATTTGATACAATATCCTGAGTAATAAGTAGTGTGGGGGTTGGTGATGTGGATAAAATTGGGCTTTTTGTTCATGGGCGAAAAGATGATTTTTTCACCAAAGCTGTTGTCCAACCCCTGACTACGCCCAAAAGCATACCAGGCAACCGAATTGGGTTTGCCATTGTCACGTTTGTCGAGTTCGTTTTTGATAGTAAGCAAATAAGCAAAAGCTTCAGGGTAGTTGCCCGCCAACTCTTTTTCGGGCATAATCACGTGCTTGTTTACTGGTTGCCCGTTTTCCTCGGTGGTTTCCAATTTATAAGGAAACAAAATATAGTCGGTAATGGCGTCTCCTTTTTTAAAGGTGGAAGCCTTGATAATGGGCTTAAGTACAGCCTTTTCTATTTTTACCCGCCCTTTGAGTTTGGTGTCTGCCCAGACAAAAGTATCGTCCAGTGGCTCTATCGGAAACACATACGCCTTGTCCATCAACGTAGCCAGCCCAGTATGTATTTGGCAAATATCGCCTAGTTTTACCCCTTCAGAGTTCATTTTTCGGGTAGCAGAGAGTTGCCAAATGGCTTTGTCGGTAATTTCTTCTATAGCTACTTCCCTTTCCTGAAAAGCATCTTTATCAATGGCTTGTTGGTACAAAAAAAACTGGTGTTGAGGAGAGTATATTTTCTTGGTAAAAATAGTAATGGCGCTGTAGGTGGTGGCGTTTTGAAAAACCTGAATTTTACCATAGTTGGTAATCTGCCGAATGTTTTTGAGGTGGGCAAATGCATCACGCATTGCCTGGGCAGTTTGGGTATAAAAATAGGTATTAGGGGTGATCAGACCACATACTCCAGTAGGAGTCAATAACTTATGGCATAGCTCAAAAAATGCCATATAAATATCGGTAGACCCATTTTTGCAAAAAGAGTAATGGGTTTGAATGTATTTTCGTTGGGTTTCGTCCAGGTGCTGTATTCGAATATAAGGTGGGTTGCCCACAATAAAATCAAAACGTACTTCTTCGGGATGCTCTATATAATGCAATGAATCGAGCTCATAAATTTTCCAGTTTACCTGAATATTCAATGGCTTGATTAAGTGGTTCATATTCTCTATGCACTCTTCTATGGCAGCACCATCTATGTCCCAACCATAAAGTTGCTCCAGGTTATTTACTATATCTTCCTTCGGCGAAATAGCAATGACCCGTTTGGCGGCTTCTATCAAAAACCGACCAGCTCCACAAGCAGGGTCTAAAATCTTTTTCCCTAAAATCACTTTTTGCTGTCCAAAATCAATGTCATCTAGTATCTTCTCAATAATGAAACTTGGTGTAGAGTAATCAATATACCCCTGTATATCAGCAGATTTTTTTAACATCAGCACAATGTTCTATATCCTTAAAGTAAACTATCATCTACAATAAAATCTTCTAAAATTTTCTTAGTATACGATTTCCACCCGCTCCTAAAATTTCTCCCAGAAACACCCACATAATCCGCCATTCTTTGTGAATTCAACTGTTTAAGTAACTTTTTATAATCGCCATTATACTTAATACAGTAACCAGAATAAATAGTAGACTCTTCCTCATTAATCAACACAAAATTAGGTCTCACACCCATATAAGAAAAAATAATTTTCTTGCCAAAAGTATTATTTAATCCTTGGCTTCTACCAAACGCGTACCAAGCCACTGTATTTGGTTTACCATTATCTCGCTTATCTAATTCCTCCCTTAATGACTTCAGGTAAAAGTATGCTAACGGATACTGGTCTTCTAATTCCTTCTCAGGAATAATTACATTTTTACCATTTTGCAGTTTATATGGAAAAAGTACATATTCAGTAATTTTATCACCTTTTTTAAAAGTGGAGGCTTTAATAATAGGTTTGAGTATACCTTTCTCAATTTTCACATCACCCTTAAGGCGTGTCTTGGCTATTACATATTTTCCACGACCTCTTACGTATTGTACAGGAAAAATAAATGCTTTATCAAGCAATGTAGCTATACCAACGTGCATTTTGCAGACTTCTTTCAGTTTTTTACCTGAGACTGATGGTAAATCATCAATTGAAAGCCGCCAAATTTTTTGTTTTAGAAGAGACTCTGCTAAAATTTCACGTTCATTGAAGTTATTTTTATCTAGAGCTTCTTGATAACAAAAACTATCATTTTGCTTTCTATCAAATATAGTTATAGCACTATATGTTGTAGCATCATCAAACAACTGAATATCTTTGTAATTAGTTATTTGCTTAATCTTTCTCTCATTTATAAAATAACTTCTCAGTATTCGTCCTGTTTCTGTATAAAAAAATGTATTTGGTGTAATTAGTCCACAAATACCATTCTTTGATAATTTTTTTTGACAATACTCAAAAAAGGCTATATAGGTATCGGTAGAACCACTTTTACAAAACTCATACCTAGTTTGAATCAAGTAACGATCTTCTTCACTGAGGTGTTGGATTCTAATATATGGAGGGTTTCCAACAATAAACTCAAACCTTTCTCTCCCTTTATCAATTTGACTTAGTGTATTTTCTGATTGAATATTCCAATCAAATTTACTGACATTTTTAGAAGGAAAGTTGATTCCATAAGGTTCCACTAACTTATTTAAATCAGAAATACAAATTTTTATTGCCTCCTCATCAATATCCATACCTCTTACTTTTGAAAGGTTTTCAAGAATTGCTTCTTTATCAGAAGGTGACTCCTTAAGAATTCTCTTAACAATTTCTTTTAAAAACTGCCCATCTCCACAAGAAGGATCTAAAATCTTTTTCCCAAGAATTCGCTTTCCTATATACCCAACATCATCAAGGATTTTTTCAACTATAAAAGCAGGTGTGTAAACTTTTCCTAATAATTTTTCTTCAGTATACGTCTTACTTAATGATCCCAATATTTTTCAATTTAATTGAATCTCCAAATAATTTAAATAACGAAAAAATTCAGTTGATAATTCGTTAAAAATATTTGTCAACTCTTGTTTTAGAACTTCATTTGTTTGGTTTTTCAATGCATCTTTAATTAGATTTATTTTTTCATATATTTTATGTAACATCCACATTACTCTATTCTTTTCTAAATATAACTTAAGCTTAATATACATATATCTCCCTATACTAGACTTAGGTATTATAGCACCACTTTCTATTCTAGAAAAATGCTGAACAAATGAAGGGTTACAGGGGTCAACATATCCCTTTCCATTTATATTAGGTATTGTTGAGTCATTAGAAACCCAATCATTTCCTTTTGCAACGTTGCAAGTTGCACATGAATAAATTAAATTACTATATTTTGTTTGTAAAGTTGGAAATAGTGACTTTGGAGCAAAGTGTTCAACATGAAAGTTATTTTCACCACCATGCCAAAAGTCTACACAGTCACAGTATCCACAACGTTTATTAAAATCGGACCTTAATGCTGATTTATAAGCTCTATAATTTTTGTACTCTCGCCCGCTATATGTCCTGGAGGGATTTACCTGTCTGAAGAGAATTTCTTTTGACATACTACTTAATTTTATTTAAAATTTCATCTGTTTTTTTCAATAAAGAAGTTAGCTTTTCATCACTGGTACTAGTCTTAATTCCTCTTGGCATCAAGAGAGATTTATCTAAAGCTTTTTGTATTGTATCATCCAAATCGATCAGTTCATCTTCTTCTACCCCTGTTAATCCTTCACTATCACGCTTATTAATTAACTCTAATAACCTTTGCTCCTTGACGTTTAACTTATGCCTGTAGTGCTTTACTTGTTTTTTCAACCTTTCTTTAAACTTAATTTGATCTGCAAAAGCCTCATCACTCATTAATTTTTTATCATACACAATATTCACATCATAGCTTTCATCCATTGCATCTTCGTCAAAATTTGTGAAAATAAACACAGGAAAGCCTTCTCTTTTTTTTAATAGTTTGTCTACAACTTCATCTCCCTTATAATCTATTACAGGATTTTGATCAGTCAAATCAAAATCTACAACCAATGCATCAACTTTTGCTTCAATAATTTTTAAAATCAAGTTATCTATATGTTCTACAGGTTCTATAGGTATCACGTTAATATCTGATTCATTATGCATGTAAAACTGAAACTGCCTTCTTTCTGCTGGAGCTTCATCTACATAGGCTATTTTATACATCATCTCTTCTTAATGTTTTTGATATGGTAAAATTATTTTGATTTTAAAACAGGTCTTAACATCCAAGAATACAATTTTCCCATCATATTCATCTAAAATATTTTTTACTATCCACATTCCTAAACCAGTCCCCACTTGCTCCCCTTTTTTATTCCGCTTAGTGGTAAAGAAAGGTTCAAAAATTTGTTTAGGGTTCTCAATATCATTAGACAAACCAGGACCAGAATCTTCATAGATAACAGAGTCATTCAATAAGTCAAACTGAATATTAATTTTCCGTTCTTTTGCTCCTCCTTTTCTTTTAAGAGCTTCTATTGAATTAGCAATCAAGTTGTTAAATATACCATCTAAATCAATCTCATGCCCACGAAAGCTTACATCTACAACATCAAACCCTGACTTAACAACCTTAAACTTAATCTGCCTTACATCAAGAAAGGTTTGCCACATTTTCTCAAACCGTTTAATGTAATCTACCAAGTTAATTTTTTTTCGGTTCCTTTTATTCTTCTGAATCGAAGCCAAAGAAAAATCTAACCATTGCTTTAACTTTTCATCTTCAGCTCCCATATCAGACAACATCACTAATGGATTAGTATAATCTGGCAATAAATTAAGCTGCTCACTATCAAGCAATTCATCTAATACTTTTTGCAAATTTTTTGTGCGAGAACCAATCCTTCTACTCAATGATTTCAACTCATGAGTAAATGAAGTAATAATTAAACCCGTAGTTGCTAATACCCTTAAAAGCTTTTGTTCCTCTTTGAAATCTTCACCTTCTGCTATTTGAATTTTATATGCAGAAACTAACGTTTTCTGTTCTTCATCCGACATATCACGAATGTCTCCACGCTCTATGCTCTCGATAATTTTATTTGCTTCACTCTTCGTACTTTCAGTCTTTTTTCGCTGATCATTGATTTTTTTCAAAGTTGTCATTACTTTATTCCGATCCTTCTCAAAAACATCAATAATCCCTAGAACTAACTGTTTAAAAACACTAAATATATCATTTTCTTGTAAACCTTCACGGCTTGACTTATCCTGAAAGTTAATATTACCTATCCTTGAAATATTTAACACACCATAAACTTGATTAGGTCTAACTTTATATCCTGGACGGGTAACTGTCGGACTACTCGAAGCTCTACTACCTAACCCCAACCAATCAAAAGCATTACTGCCTACTTCACCATAAGGTCTCACCCTAAAATTATCTCTATATAATTTAATTCCTCCAAACTTCTCTAACCAAATTTTCCTATCACGTAAATTGAATGGTTTATAAGGATAAGGTGAATTAATCCTTTCATCACTCCCTCCCCCACGTTTCATAAAATAAAAAGAAAAATCAAACGCACCTATTTGATTAATCAAATCATCATCATCTACTTCTTTAAAACCTGGTAATAACTTTTCTACACTAGTATTTATGGTAACTTTCCCTTGTTCAAATCCTTCAAGTCTAAATTGAGGTACTGTTGTCAATTCAGAATCAAAAAAATTCCATTCAAATAACTCTGAGAACTTTAATTCGTTGCGATAAATATTAACTTCCACAGACTTATCTTCATTTACTGCTGCATACAACTTGTAATCATAGTCATCACATATTGTTGCTTTTACCTCCCCAAACTTATCAATTTCTTCATTGTAAAGCAGGTGTACTTTGAATGGGCTCTGTTCCTTTGGGGGAATTAAAAGTTCTAAACTAGTAAATAGGTTTTCCATAACATCATCACCCCAAACATCTCTTAAGCCTTTAATTTCAATGATAGTTCCATGATTACCTCCCCACTCATCCCATAAATGTTTAAGATCAAACAACTCTAAACGTTTCTTCACTTCACTTTTTAAACACATTTGTTTATCACTATCCAGCGTAGCTTTAACATCACCTATAGTAATACCTTTAACTTCAAAATTACTCCAATCTACTGTCCAAATAAATCCTACATCTTTTTGAATTTTTGTCAACATTTCACAAGTTGCACCTAAGCGATCCAAGGCAAACCTGCCTATGCCTTTTGCCCCGGTTCTAACTCTTCCTTCTTTTGATTTAAAATCATACTGCTTGTGATCGGTTCCTATGGTCATCCATTTGCTTTTAATAACATCATCAGTCATTCCTTCACCGTTATCTATAATGGTGATTTTATCACTATTTGTATTGATATATACAACACAAATAGTGGCATCTGCGTCATAAGTATTTTTAATTAATTCAATTAGTGCTCCCTCTGCTTTTGCAACATTTTCCCTCCCTATCAAGCGAGCAGCTCTAGCTGAAACATTGAATGGTATTTTTTCCATCTACATTTTTTTTATGGTTATAATATAACACTTATTCATTATACAAAAAACTTAGATAACAAGTTTACACCACCCTAATCCCCATGACCAGCATATCGTCCAGTTGATCGTGTCCACCCATCCATTGCTGGATCGTGTCTTTTAAAATGGCTTCCTGACGAGGCATAGGCTCGGTATGTATGCTATGAAGTAGCTTATAAAAACGTTTGGTGCTAAACTTTTTGCCAGCCTCTCCTCCAAACTGATCTCTAAAACCATCAGAAAACAGGTAAAGCGTAGTGGGTACCGAAACATCTACCACATGTTTTGAAAAACGCCTTGCTACTCCACCTATCCCACCCACCGGAAAAATATCCCCTTTGATGCTCCTTAGCTCACCGTTTTGTATCACCACTAAAGAGCTAAGCGCCCCAGCAAACTCTATAGTTTTGGCGGTTTGGTCTATCACAGCCAGCGAAACATCCATGCCTACACCACTTCTGGCTTCTTGATTATAGATTAACTGTAAAATATTAAAGTTGAGTAGATTCAAAATTTTATCGGCCTCTACAATTCCCCGGTCAAGGACAATTTTATTCAGCGCATCATTGCCTACCATACTCATCAAGGCTCCCGCTACTCCGTGCCCGGTACAATCGGCGGCAACAATTACAACTTTTGAGTTATCATACTGTATTTTACTACGCTGGTAGTCAGCACCTTGGTACATTTTATTTCTCACCAACTGTGCTCTGCGGTTAATTTTGGCAAACCAGTAAAAATCGCCTGAAACCACCTCTTTGGGTTTAAAAAATATAAAGCTCTCTGGGAGCAATGCCTGAATGGCAGTTTTTTGGGGCAAAAAGGCTTGCTGGATATAACGGGCATAGTTGATACTATCCATGATGTCCTTATTTTTCTGCTTAAGGTGATCACGCTGTCGGGTAATTTCATAGTTGGCTTTAGTCAGTTGTTGAGTATGCAGGCTCACTTGCTCTTCCAACAGTTGGTTTTGGTTTTGCAACAACTCTTGCTTTGCTTTCTGGGTGCTGTTATAGCGATACCCAATGCCTATCGAAAAAATCATCATTTCAAGGGTAAACCCTATTTGTTGCCCTACTCGAAACACATTATTTACAAATAATTCATTGTTGTTGAACTTAAAAATATAGTTGATGATATAGTACCCTGACACACTGAATAAGAGTATAAAACTCCCTGCTATATACCAGCTGGCAGGTTTGTATCCTTTGCGGTAAATGATCACTGCCTGCAAAAAAAACAACAAAGGAATGAGGGTAGAGATAAGTATAAAAACGAAGCAAATATCAATTACATAGGTGTACAAGGTTTTGGTAAATGCAGACACAGGCACCCACTGATAAGTAAGCAGAAAGTCAATTAGCCCATAAAATAAAACCCAGCAAAAAAACACCAACAATAAACGGTTGATGCGGGCAAAGCGGGGCAAATGTTCTTTTACCTTAAGGTAATGCTGTAAAAACACCACAAAGCTGGAACAGTATAAAAACACAAATATGATCCAGACAGGCACCAGGTATGCCTTGGTAAAATAAAGAGATAATACATGAAACGAGGTATCACTAAAGCCAAGCCAGGTAAATATATAAAAGGTATAGATGAGGTATAAACGTTCTTTGATTATCAGAAAAAGTAATCCATTGTATACCATCAAAACTACCCAGATGTAAATAAATACTTCGTGTAATTTTACTATGTTTAACACGTAGCCCGAAGTTTCGTACACTTTTGCCGGGTGTAGGGAAAGCAACACCTCGGCATTAAAAAATGAACGATAGCCCATTTTATAGTGAATGTATAAGGTAGTTGCTCGCTGGGCATTAAGTTGTACTCTTACAAAATGTTTTCGGTAGTTTTTTACATCTTTTTGTGAAGGGTGCAAATGATAACCGGTCTTTTTGAATACAACTTTGCCTTTTGGGTACTCGACATACACATCTATGTCAAATGAAGAGGGAAAATACAAAAAGTAGTCTTGAGTAATGGGAGATTGTAAGGTGATTTTTGCCCAGCAACTCTCAAAGTGTTCAAGTGGCTGTTGGTGGGTATTGTTGGCAATAAACTTAGAAGAAAACTGCTTTATCTGCGGGTAAGTTAGCTGTTGAGATTTGTCGCGTAAGATATGAAGTTGCCTGGCTACGTCATGAAAGCGACCTCCATTGTACACGGGCAACTTTGCCAAACTATCTGGTATAACCACTGTTTCCTGAGCCAGCACCAAGCTTGGTATTCCTAAAAATAACCAATAAAACAAGCAGTATTTCAGATAGTGCACAGGCATAATTTATGGTTTAGCAAAACCTAAATTATACATTTTAAGGCAATTTATCAACTCAGTTTTACTCCTATCACCAATATATCATCTATCTGTTCGTACTCGCCCTGCATCCATTCGCTCAACGTTTGTTCCAGGATTTCTTTCTGCTCAGGCATAGGCTTTCGGTGTATTTCATACAATAATTTTCGGAAACGACGTACCATAAACTTCTTATTGTCTTTGCCCCCAAACTGGTCTTGAAAGCCATCTGAAGCCATATAAAAAGTAGTGGGATGATCAATGCTTATGCGACAACTGTCATACAATACGTCACTGTTATGATGCCTACCTCCAATAGATGATTTTGTACCCTTGATTACCTTTAGTTCTTCATTTTGGATACAATAAAGTGGGTTTTGGGCTCCGGCAAAGTCCATGGTTTTCTGTTGTTGGTCAATCACCACCAGTGTTATGTCCATTCCATCCCTGTTATGGGTCTCATTCTGTTTCAACGATTGTTTTACGTGCACATTCAATTCATGCAAAACAACATCCGCAGCCACTATTTTTTGCTCAAGAATAATCTGGTTAAGCAGATTGTTTCCAATCAAGCTCATAAAAGCCCCAGGCACCCCATGTCCGGTACAGTCCACCGCAGCTAAAATGAGCTTTTCGTTGGTAAGTCCTTTAAAAACCCGGTGTACTCCATCAAAGGTCATGGTCTCTTTATAGAGAGGTTCGGGAGGTGTTTTGGCAAACCAGTAAAAATCACCTGATACAAGGTCTTTGGGATGAAACATTAAAAAACTCTCTGGAAGATCTTCCTGCACCTTTGCCCAACGAGGCAGCATGGCGTTCTGAATTCTTTGTGCATAGTTAATGCTTGCGGTAATGTTATCGTTTTTGCGCTGAAGTTCTCCTCTGGTGTTATCAAGTGATTGTGTCCTATCTTTCACTTTCTGTTCCAGGCTTTGGTTCAAGTCATTGAGTTCAAAGGTGAGGTCTTCTGCCCTGATAAAAGCCTTGGAAAAACGCCCAGACAATACTACGGCTTGTGCCAATACAAATATAAATAATCCCCAAGGGGCATAGTGTGCTGTGTCAATGGTGTGGTTGGCATGTAAAATATCATTTACAATCGTCACCGCAATGGCAACAAACCCTAGTAGAAAAGTACGAGCACCACTTTTTTTGCGAATAGCCGCCAATGTTAACACATAAAAAACATAGAGAATGACTAGCAGAGAAAAAAGCTGATAATAAGGTAAAGTTTTATTATAAATGTAATTATGGCTCAACACTACCAAGGCAGTAAGTGGTACTACTACCACTGTCGCTATTTTTATGACCACACGCTTAAACTCCTCAGTAAAGAGACTTCGGATAAACAATAAAAATGTGAAAGTGCCTACATAATAAGTCAAATAAGAGGCTTTTTGGATGTATTCGTATGTAACCCAGCTCAAATGAGCTGACACATTAAAAGCGCTCAAGGCAAGTAAGCGTAAGGCTACAATTAAACAGAAGAGACCAAAATAAATGGGAGCAAGATTTTGACGACGAAAGTAATACAGACTAAAGTGATACAAAGCAATAATGAACAAGCTTCCCATCAGCAAAAAATCTACGTATATGCTGTACTGAAAGTTTTGCGTGAGGTAATCGGTTCTGCCTAACTCAATAGCACGCGACAATCCACCTGAGTTGTTATGAAAACATGCGACATGTAAGAGCACTTCTACCGTATCAGACCGAGGCTCGAAGGTATATACCCGGGCGTGAAGTTCAGGGTGAGTAGCTTGGGCAGAAGTGGCAGGGATACCACTTCCACCCAAATACTTGCCTTGTACATATAAATGGTAAGCAGTCTGAATTATTCTGACGTTGATTGCCAATGGTTGATTTACTTGAGAAGTATCAAGGATAACCCTCAGGCGATAAGTAGCAAAACCTTTGTCAGGAAGTGGGTGTTGGTCAATCGTATACTTAGTCCAGGCTGAGGGTACTTTTACATAGGCAGGCGTTACAGAGGGATTCTGGTCAGGAAGGTAATACTTTTGCCAAAAAAACTCCCATTGTCCATTGAGAGAAATTTCAGGTTGCTGGTCAAACGACCATTGACGCAAGTCTAAGTAACCTTTGACTGCCTTTGGGCGCTTTTCTGCCTTTTGACACCCCATCACAAACAACAATAAAAATATACAATATACCCAAACCTTATTCATTCATTACAATGGTTTTTATGCCTTTTACCATATTAGCAAAAACTCATCCTAATTGCAACACATGGGCATATTATAACCTGTAACTATTGATTAGCGTTCGGCCAATGTCGATTTGTAAAAGCTTTGGGCAAGTTCCTGCAATGCCTTTATACGGCTAGAGGGGTAATGTTGGTATGCTTTAGATAGTTTGACCAGCGCTTTACCAAATATTTTTTTATTAAAATGATGTACTCCCTGGTTATAGTACTGTAAGCCAATCAATTGAGACAAGGTGATTTCCTGATTAAACTTATGTTGATTATTTTTAGTGTAATGACGTTCTCTTTTACGAACTACGTATGGATTGTACAAAAAACCGTGGTGTGGGTCGGTAGAATCAAACAAAATTTTGGGGTAATTTGGGGTATGTACTATCAGGTATACATGAAAAGCCGTTTCTCTGATAGAATACTGATAACCTAACTCTTGTAAGATAAGGGCGTATAAAGTAGTACCTGATACACAGTTGTATTTTTGCTCTTCGCTAAAAATTTCTGAAAAATTTTGATACATTTCATATTTTTTTAGAAACTTTTTGTGCGTACTAAAAAACAAATACTTTAAAAATTTACGCTCATTTTTATAACGTGTACGCTTGGTTGCCAGGTATTTTATGTAACCCTCCAGCTGTTGATGTATGTGATGGGTTGATACAACAGGGTTTTGAATAAGTTGAGTAATCCGACGCTTGAGGTATTGTTTGCTTTGAGTAAATCCGGTCATTCCTCCCAACAATCCCCAGGTAACAATAGTAATTATTATCTTTTTCATAGTTCCGGGTATTTAATTAAGCACATTAATCTATATTAACATAAATTTAATAATAAATTAATACTAATACTAAATTATCATACGGAAGTCCCTCTAATGAAGTTTAACGCACTCTAATATTATGTAATTGTTAAGCAAACAAATTACTCTTTCAGTTTGTTATTTATGGCAAGCACCCGAAACTTACGTATGGCTTCGGACTCACAAAAACAGCCCTATTATTTCCAATAACGGGAATCACAAAAAATTATCTGCTATATTTACTATATTTGTAAAATACAACTTTCTACTTAAAGCTCAAAAATCAAAATAAAATGAATACAACTATTGATACTCTTCAAGCTCCTTCCACATTTGAGCACATCGACCAGGTTTTTGAAGCACAGCAAAGAAACGCTCAAGCATTAAAAGCCACCACTGTCAGTCAACGTATTACTAAACTTAAAGCGTTGAAAAAAGCCATTCAAGACAACGCCACTGAACTACGACAAGCCATTTACAACGACTTTCGTAAGTCGGCCGAAGAAGTAGATGTTACCGAAATATTTGTGGTATATAAAGCTATAGATCACGTTTGTGGTAAGCTCAAAAGATGGATGCGCCCCAAAAAAGTAGCTACCCCAAAAGCACTCCTAGGCACCAGTTCACGCATTATCAAAGAACCCAAAGGTGTTGCGTTGATCATTGCCCCCTGGAACTACCCTTTTCAGTTAACCATTGATCCATTGGTGTATGCTATAGCAGCAGGTAATGCCGCCATACTTAAGCCCTCAGAGATGACACCACACACATCGGCTTTTATGAAAAAGCTGATAAGGCAGGTCTTCAATGAAAATGAGGTCGCTGTTTTTGAGGGAGACGCAAATGTAGCCCAACACCTGCTCAAGAAAAGGTTCGATCATATATTTTTTACGGGAAGCCCAGCCTTGGGCAAAATCATTATGAAAGCAGCGTCGGAACACCTGACTCCAGTAACGCTCGAATTGGGGGGAAAATCACCTACCATTGTAGATGACACTACCAATGTAGACGATGCCGCAGAAAAAATTGTATATGGAAAGTTTATGAACTGTGGGCAAACCTGTATTGCTCCTGACTATGTATTGGTGCACGAGTCGGTAAAAGAGGCACTGATAAGTAGAATGAAAGACAAGATACACCAGTTTTATGGCGAAAACGTGAAAGAAAGTCCTGACCTCACCCGCATTGTCAACGAACGACACTTTACCCGAGTAAAACAGTTGATAGACGATGCTGTAGACAAAGGAGCACAAATAAGCGAAGGGGGTGATATGGACGCCAGCCAACACTATATAGCTCCTACCCTGCTCGAAAACGTTGCCCCTGAAATGGAGGTAATGCAAGAAGAGATTTTTGGGCCAGTGCTGCCAATTGTACCTTTTAAAAATCTACAAGAAGCCACTGACCTGATCAATAGCAAAGCAAAACCGCTTGCTTTATATATTTTTAGCAAAAATAAGCGCAACCAACAGTTTATCATAAATAATACTACTGCCGGAGGAACTACCATCAACGATACAATGCTACATATTGTCAACCCTCACCTGCCTTTTGGTGGAGTAAATAATAGTGGCATTGGCAAAACACATGGCTACTATGGCTTTGAAGCTTTCTCGAACGAAAGAGCACTACTCAAACAAAGGGTGGGGTTTACTGGCATCAAGCTAATTTACCCTCCTTATACCGACCGGGTACGCAAATTTATCAAGATGTTTATTAAGTGGGCTTAAAACTATAAATCCCCTGACGATTGACTTGTCAGGGGATTTATAGTTAGTTTTTTTAAGCTGTTACACGAGTGATGGTCTCGATAGCCTGACGCAAATCTTCTACCAAGTCATCGGCATCTTCTATACCTACACTTAAGCGAATCAGGGTTTGTTTCAAACCGCGGGCTTCACGCTCTTCTTCTGGAATACTGGCGTGGGTCATAGTAGCAGGGTGTGTACAAAGCGATTCTACTCCTCCCAAAGACTCGCCCAAAGCAAATACCTTGAGACTTTCCATCAACTGCTTAGCTTCGTCCATGCTATTGCCTTTCAGGGTAAACGATACCATTCCACCAAAACCACGCATTTGTTTCTTTACTATGTCGTGTCCTTTATGGCTAGGCAAGCCAATCCAGTATACTTTATCTACTTTATCATGATTGTTTAAAAACTCTGCTACAGCTTTGCCATTCAGTTCATGGCGATCCATACGAATATGCAAGGTTTTGATACCACGCAACATTAAAAAACAATCGTTAGGACTGGGTACGGCACCACAAGAGTTTTGGATAAACGCCAGCTGTTCATGCAACTCGTCTGAACTGGTCACTAATGCTCCCATCACTACATCAGAGTGTCCCCCTAAATATTTAGTAGCCGAGTGCATCACCAGGTCAGCACCCAGGTCGAGCGGGTTTTGTAAGTAAGGGGTAGCAAAAGTATTGTCTACACAAAGTAATACATTGTGTTTTTTAGCAACTTTAGCCAGCTCCGCAATATCTATAATGCTCAATAGAGGGTTTGTAGGCGTTTCTGCCCAAATAAGCTTGGTGTTGCTGGTAATAGCCGCTTCTACATTGGCAAGGTCACCCATGGCTACAAACTTAGGCTTGAGACCTAAAGGCTCATACACTTTGGTTATCAAACGGTAAGTACCTCCATATATATCGTTGCAAGCAATAATCTCATCACCAGGCTTTAAAGTCTTCATAACAGCATCAGTAGCCGACATACCTGAAGCAAAGCAAAGCCCATGTTTACCGTTTTCGAGGGCTGCAAGGTTGGATTCCAAAGGAGTGCGGGTAGGATTCTTAGTACGCGAATATTCATAACCCTGGCGGGGTTTGCCCAAACCTTCCTGTACATAAGTAGAAGTTTGAAAAATAGGGGTCATAATAGCACCAGTGGTTGGTTCTGGCTCAACTCCCGCGTGTATGGCTTTAGTCCCAAATTTCATAAATGTGTATTTAGTTATGTGTGTTCTTGTGAATAGCTCCAAGTATTTAAGGGTAAAACTTAAACTAACTTGTGGCTTCTTGCCTAAAACCTGTCAGCTAACTAAAGGCAAGTTAAAAGTAAAAACCGAAAAGCTAAAAGATTCGTTTCAGATTGATTATATTAGTTATGTTAAACATTCCCTTACTTACTCCTTGATTTGTGTCCCCACAAAAAAATGGGTAGAGTAATTAAACAGGTATTGTAGTACAAAGCCTTACACTATACCAAGGGAGCTTAGTCTGTCTGCTAATGTAAACCAAGGCAATAGACATCACAATTTAATTATCGACTATAAATAACAAGGAAATGCACACGACTATTCAAAATGAACTCGCCAAATTGGAAGAGTCACAAAATATAGAAATTCTCTATGCTTGTGAGTCAGGCAGCCGTGCCTGGGGTTTTCCATCTCCTGACAGTGATTATGATGTCCGTTTTTTTTATCGCCATTCACGAGATAAGTACTTGTCTATTCACCCCCCTGACGATAATATTAACCTGTTTGTTACCAAAGATCTTGACTTCAATGGGTGGGAAATACGCAAAGCTTTGCACTTGTTTGGTAAATCAAATGTATCTCCTTATGAGTGGATGCAATCGGACACTTTGTACCTACAAAAAACCGATTTTGTTGAGCGTTTGAGAGCCATTGCCCCTCAGTACTTTTCACCCAGAGCAGCCATCCATCATTATCTGGGCATTGCCCGCAACACTTTTGAAAGTGCTTTACAAGAACCTGAAGTAAAACTTAAAAAGTATTTTTATGCTTTACGCACTGTATTATCAGCTTGCTGGATTGCTCAATACCAAAGTATTCCTCCACTACAGTTTTACAAACTGTTGCCACTCATAGAAGACGAACAACTGATCAGTATTATTCAGGATTTACTAGAGCAAAAAGCCAAGGCCAAAGAAGGGGAAACTATAGCTCCGGAACTTTATGTACACGAGTTTATCAAAGGGGGGCTTAAAAAGTGTGAAATTGCGGCTCAGAAGTTCGAGAAACTCACCCCCGATTGGGAACCCTTGAATGCACTATTTAGAGAAAGCATTGGTGACGGAATGCAGGTGTAAAAAATAAAAACCCCATAGTTTTGAGCTATGGGGTTCAATGCTTTGTTGTTTATTCAAAAATCTCGACACTTATGTGAAACAGGGCATCTCCCTTATTGACAATTGCAGCCATATTTACATTAAAAATATGGCCATCAAGTGGAGCAAACACCTTCTTTTCAAACTCACCATAAGGATCTGTAATTCTACCCAAAAGCGTTTTTTTGGCCACTTTACTTCCGTTAGCAACCAAAGGTTGAAACATTCCAGAAAAGGGGGCACGTATCCATTTAGACTTTTTGATAATCACGGGATGTACACTACTTGTGGGGGCATCGTCTCGCATCCCCAGATAAGTCATAATATTCAAAGCACCATTTACTCCGTGACTAATGATAAATTGATCGAGGTGTTTTGATTTACCTCCCTCATACAATATCACCGTTTTGCCCATTTTGGTCAAAGTTTCCCGCAACGACTTGGCAATACATCTGGAATGCAAAATAAAAGGAGCACCAAACACTTTGGCAAGTTCAAACATTTTTTCGTTTCCTAAGTCTCCTCTTACATTAGGGAAATTTTCCCGTGCTGATCCTCCTGCGTGAAAGTCTATCACATAGTCGACCAATGGGGCGATGTCTTTGGTAAAACGATGGGCAAACTGGCTGGCAAGCGATCCACTAGACGACCCAGGAAAAACTCTATTTAAATCACGACCATCGGGAAACTCTCTGGTTTGGTTCAAATAACCAAAAACATTGAGTACAGGAATACATATCACAGTGCCTTTAGTAGGCTTGTTATACTTTTTCCGAATAATATCGCGCACGATTGCTACGCCATTTACTTCGTCGCCATGCACGCCTCCCATCAATAACAACGTGGGGCCATCTTGCTTGGCTCGTTCTACAATGATAGAAATTTTAAGACTACTTCGGGTATGTAACTTAGCTACATCCAGCTCTAAAAAAGCGCGTTCACCTTTTTTTACTTCTTTCCCCAGAATAACAAATGGTTTGTCAGACATTTCTTTCGATATACCTTATGATTTCTTTCGCAACATCTTTGCCTGTGGCTTCCTCTATGCCCTCTAACCCTGGCGAAGAGTTAACCTCCAGCACCAATGGACCACTGCTTGCTTGTAACATATCTACTCCGGCCACCCCCAAGCCCATTGCTTTGGCGGCTTTTAGCGCTGTGTTTTCTTCTTCGTCCGACAATTGAATCAAAGTTGCCGATCCACCCCGATGCAGATTTGAACGGAACTCGCCTTCTTTACCTTGTCGTCGCATGGCGCCTACCACCACACCGTCTACCACAAAAGCGCGAATATCGGCACCTCCGGCTTCTTTGATAAACTCCTGAGCTATCACTCTTGCTTTCAAACCATTGAAAGCTTCTATTACCGAGGTTGCTGCATTCTTGGTTTCGGCAAGTACTACTCCCAAGCCTTGAGTACCTTCCAAGAGTTTCAATACCAAAGGTGCTCCCCCTACCGACTCTATCACGTGGTGTACATCTTTGGTGTAGTTTGTAAATACTGTTCTGGGTAGCCCTACGCCTGCTCTTGCGAGCACCTGTAGGCTGCGCAGTTTATCTCTTGAGCGCACCAACGCCTGCGATTCTACTGCAGTAAACACTTTCATCATTTCAAACTGGCGTACCACTGAGGTGCCATAAAAAGTAACAGAAGCTCCTATCCGTGGAATAACTGCGTCTATATCATCCAGATAAGCCCCTTTGTAAAATATTTTAGGGTTCTTTTTTTCTATCTCGATAATGCATTTCAAATGATCTACCACCAGTACTTCATGCCCCCGTTTTTCGCCAGCCTCTACCAGTCTTTGGGTAGAATACAACTTTGGGTTTCGTGATAATATTACTAATTTCATAGGTCTCTTTTGCTTGCTGTCTTATATAAAAGGCTTAATATCCTTTAGGATATGTTTAAAACCATAATTTAGAGGCTAATCTCACTATTTTTACTCCCAAAGACAAACTTTAAACATACGTTTACTCATTCCTTTTTCTTGGCGGTTTGTTGCTTTTGTCGAAAGGATACGTTTTTCACCGAGGTATCTACCACAAATTTTTTATTAAGGAATTTTCTCCCTAACAAAACCGGATACTTCATATTACTACGCTCGCTCAGTGAAAGCTCTACAGGATGCTCTTGCCCAAACATGATGATGATTGTAGAAATAATATAACGCTCCTCTGATTCTCCAAAAGAGCTCTTAATTACCTTTCTCTCATACTGTTTGGTCTTAAACTTTTTATGTACATACTTAGGATGAGATGGGTCTAATAAGTAGAATTCAATATAAGCCTCCCCTTCTGCTTCTATTTCCTGAATGTCATGACAGTGAATGCTGGAAGTATAAGCTCCTGTATCTGTTTTTACACTCAAGTTCTCAAGCATTAACTCCGGAAAGTCAGCTTTATCGTATCGCCCTATAACTGTTTTCATGTATTAGTGTATATATTAAAACATTGCTTACTTCTACCCCAGGTAGGTATCTTATCCAATCTATTACTATTCACCACCAAATCAAAACATTGATAATGTTTGTTTGTTGCCAAAGGCAAAGTTATGCAAGCAAGCTTGTACTCGCTCTCTCTTCTGAGGTTTAAGATTACTCGATGTTTTTTCAAAAAACACTATAATTAAAAATAAATTTATAAACCACTGATAATAAGATTATTACACATAAAAACAAGTAATTTACCACAAGCATTATGACTTTATGAGCTTGGGTTTCTCCATTTTTTTCTCACATTTCCAGTATTACCCAATCAGAAACCAGCCACTTATACGCTGCCTGCTTTCATAAAGTTATAAGCAGTTACACTTATTATTATTTTACAAACACTAGAGCAATGAAAAAAATAACCGTTTTTATCTTCACCATTTTACTCACCGCGTTTACCCAACTGGGATTCACACAAAGTTTGCAGGGACAATCGTCTAACAGTCGCCCAGTATCTACTACATTATCGTTTTTAAGCATTACCCCTGATGCCCGTGCAGCTGGCCTGGGAGATGTAGGGGTAGCTACTTCGCCTACGTCTAACGATATATATTGGAACCCAGCCAAATTAGCTTTTAATGATTCAAAAATTGGCGCCTCCCTTTCATTCACTCCGTGGCTTAGTAAGTTGGTAAATGATATGTCTATATCTTATTTGGCAGGGCACTACAAGCTCGACGATAAACAAGCCGTTGGTTTAGGTGTCCGTTATTTTAACCTGGGTGATATTACTTTTACCAATACCGAAGGAAATATTACGGGTAACTTTGTACCACGCGAGTTTGCTGCTACTTTGACCTATTCACGTAAGTTGTCAGAAAATTTAGGCGTAGCAGTTTCAGGGCGTTATATCCACTCTAATGTCACAGGGGGCATCACTCTAAGCAACCAAGAAGTAAGTAAACCGGTAAATACTGTAGCTGCCGACATTGCAGTGTTTTACACCAAGCCCATCTACATTGCAGGCAAAGAAGTTAAATGGAATTTAGGGGCAAACATCTCTAACATAGGTCCTAAGGTAAGTTATACCGATCAAAACAACCGCGACTTTATTCCTACCAATTTACGTTTTGGAACAGCCTTCACAGTAGACATTGACGAACACCAAAAAATTACCTGGGCTGTCGATTTCAACAAACTAATGGTGCCTACCCCTCCTCAAACTGATGCTCAAGGCAATATTATCAAAGGTACCAGCCCTCGCGACAAGACTTTATTAAATGGAATGTTTGGCTCATTTGGCGATGCGCCTGACGGATTTTCAGAAGAGTTAAAAGAAGTGATTTGGTCTACTGGAGTAGAATACTGGTACCGCAATGCTTTTGCCGCTCGTGCTGGCTATTTTAGCGAAAGTGCAGATAAAGGAAATCGTAAGTATTTTTCGGTAGGAGCTGGGGTAAAGTATACTCAATTTGGTTTAGATGTGGCTTATTTGCTTGCCACCGACCAAGCCAACCCCTTGGCTGAAACTTTACGTTTTTCGCTTACATTTGATTTGAGCGGAAAAAAGAAGAAATAAAAGATTTTAAGTAGCAGCAAGGATGCTAATGCATATTGGTGTAATTGGCTATAAGTCCTTAGATACCGATGTATATCGGTGCTACAAGTAAGGATAACTCATTTATAATATAGTAGTTACGCGCCTACTTAGAAGCTAGAGCACTAGTGCTGTATTGATACTTAATAATTTAATAAACAGGTGTAAAAATTTTGTAATGTAAAATGTGTGATAAATTTTAAGGTTAAGCATTTGTGAAATAATACGCTGACTAAACTCCTGAGGCTATGCTTCAGGAGTTTTTTTACTTGAGTATTAGCAATCGCCCCCGCAAATTCCGGCACATACAATACGAATAATTTTGAAGGTGCCACCTATCTTACTAAAAACCAACGTAACGGTTCCCTCTCCTTGTCGCTTACCATATACACGGTATTTCATGTAAACCTTGAACCTATAGTACCCTTTTTTGTCTTGGGTTACCTTGGTAGGAAATCGGTTTTTGATAAACTGCTTACGCAAACAGCGTGAAAAAATTTTGTAATAACAACTTTTAAACTTCTCTTTTGAGCACTTAGGCAACTCCTCGTCAGTTTTGGCTTCTATGTCATGGCATATCAGGTTTTCTACTGGAAAATGAGTCATTTTCATTACTTCATGCCTGTTTTTCCCAACCACTGCTGTACGCAAGGTCTTCCAAAACTTACCAAAATCTTTATCTACTACGGGGGCTTGTTGAGCAGAAGTTTTTGCCACTCCCGCCAACATGGCCATACAAACTAATAGTATCCATTTTCTCATCATAAATAATTTTGTTTCAGAAACTCAAAAATATGTTTTCCTGGTATCAATATCAAAAAGCCCCTTAACATTGGCTATGTTAAGGGGCTTTTATGCAGTCTAAAGCTGATACTTAGTATACAGGAGCTGCCCTTACCTTCCCACTTTTGTCTATTTCTATCACCCGAAAAGCATCAGTTACAGCATAAGCTTTTCCATTCTTGGCCACTGTTAGTTCAGAGAAGTATTCTGGAAAACCAGGCAAGTTATCAAGTTCAAAAAACACGCTTTTCATTGAACTTAGCTGAATCACTGTCCCTTTTCTTAGTCCTCCCACTGCCAACATTTTTCCATCATCACTAAAACCTTTACCATAACAATAGCTATTAGGCAACATAAAAAACTCTGCCGAACCATCTTTGCTCACTTTCAAGTGTCCATTGGCATAACTCGTAATATATACTTCGTCTTTATCGCCTATGAATAACTCGCCTGACGAACCAAAGGGTCTGTACCACAATGTATGGCTTCTCTCCTGTTGACCACTCTTTATATTGTATACTATCAATTGGGTTTTACGCCCATCATGTTTTTGAGTAAACAAATAACGCTCTTTGCCTTTGAGGTCTCTTGGAGTACGTTCTTTTGGTTCAGATTCATCCTTGCTTGAGGCAGTCAATAACGCCAGTTTAGAACCCTCCGCATTTAAACCCAAGCTTGAAATTCGTATTTTTTCTTTGAGCTCTATAGTTTTCAATACCTTACCATCGTCCAACGATACCAGATTAAATGACGGCAAACTAAAGTTTCGCACCTGATATACTGCTACATTGGCAAGGGGAGCTGCTACTGTCAATCGGTACACGTTTTTCTCTATTTTATGTACAGGCTGCCAGGTTTTGGTGTCATACCACACCAATGCTCTTTCGTCGGTCACCACCATCAGCCGATTGCCTTTTGTGTTAAACACAAGGCGCTTGATTCTGGCGTGTGTCCATACGCGTTTAGTCACCTTTAAGCTACTTGTATTTATTATATACAAGGTTCGGTTTTCACCTCCGGTCACCAAATATTGTCCTTTGGGGTGTACCGCTATTGCTTCCAGGTTTTTGGCAAACAAAGACGATTGGAATAATAACGCGACAAGAAAAGTAAGAAATAAATGTTGTTTCATAATCAATTCAACTTAGGTTCAATATACATCTGGTTCATGCATAAAATGCACAAAAAGTTAACCTAATCTTAGGTAAATCCCAAATATTAAGAGTTGAACTAATTATTAAAAAATGTGGGGGTTACTCTATAGTAATAATTTCAAATTCTACCCTGCGGTTTATCTTTTTATCTTCGTCGGTTTTTTCACTTTTGATAATAGGTACCGTGTCACCATAGCCAATGGCAGTGACTCGTTTGGGGTCAAACTTACCTTTATCCACTATGTACTTTTTTATCGCATCTGCCCGGTTTTGCGATAGTTTCAGGTTAGCATCAGAGTCTCCGGACGAATCGGTGTGCCCCGATATCTTAAGACCTAACTTGGGGTGATCGGCAAGTAATATAACTAATTTGTCCAGGTCTGCCTCCATATCAGGAATTACATCTGCTTTTCCTTCTTTAAACTCAATAGAGGTAAACTTCCACTTTCGGAACTTAATAGATGGCGTAGATATTTTGATGGCAGTATCACCACGGAGCAAAAACTCTTTTTCTATTCGATAAAAATCTTCTCCAGTAATCACTACCAGGTAATTGTTATTTTTAATCAATTCAAAATCATAAGAACCATCAGGACGTAAGCGTTTGGGCGCAATTTCTATCCCATTGTCCAGATCAATGATAGATACAATCCCTGAAAAAGCCTTGCCCGAAATAGAGTCTTTTACACTGCCCGAAAGCCTAATAGTAGCGTTGGGATGTGCCTCCATAGGCAATGGGTAAGAGTGTATATTGAGATCTTCTACCTTGACCGAATCCCGTTTAAGGTGGTCCCAGCGTAAAATAGTATCAGCTTTGGCAAAAAACATAAAGGCAGACTTAGGGTCAATCGCAAAGTAATATTCATTTTGGTCATGATTGACCAATGGTCCTACATTGCGTGGTTCTGTCCATCGCCCATACATTTTGTAAGTTTTATATATATCAAAGTTACCAAAGTTCACCATTTGCCCATTAGAACTAAAATAGAGTATATCGAAACTAGGGTGAAAAAATGGACTTACTTCACTTTGGCGAGTGTTAATATTAGGTCCCATATTTTGGGCAGGTGCCCAGGTACCATCGCCCCGTTTACAGGTAAAGTACAGGTCAGACATGCCAAAGCCCCCTATACGATCAGAAGCAAAAAACAAGGTATCGCCAGAGTGTGACAATGCCGGGTGAGAGTCCCAGCTAATACTGTTAATCTGAGGGCCTAGGTTTTGAATATTGCCATAGGAACCATCTTCCAGTTTTTCTGCCATAAAAATATCGCAATTGCCATAGCCATCCGGACTTTCACAACGTACAAAAAACACCGTTTTTCCATCTGGGCTCATCACTGCTGACCCTTCGTTAAACTCATCTGTATTGATGCCTTTTAGGGGCTTTGCCAACGTCCAGGGAATGGTATCAATTCCCCCACTCTCTTTGTCGATATAAAAGGAGTCAGCCCTCACCGAAAAGTATAAATCTTCGTCAAAGGTGACCTTCCCTGAAGAAAATTCCTTACGTTTACGTTTAGAAGTAAAAACCATCATCGATTTTTTACCCTTTTTGGTAATGCTTGGTCCGTAGTCGCTGTAAGGCGAGTTAATACTATCATTCATTTTGGTAGTATTCGCGTTTGCCACGTCCATAGTATCCACAAATTTATTAGGAACTCCTACAAGGTTTTTATAATACTCTATAGGTAAGTAATAGTCTTTGTCAAGAGTATTTAAAGAATCGTAATACAGTCGTATTTCTTTTTTTCGGGCACTGTGGTGATGCTTTAACACCAAACGATATAAACTTTTGGCTTCTTCTATATGTCCCAGTTGCTCTGACAACTTGCCCAAACGCCAAAGTAAGTAGGTATCTTTATAAAAGTTTTTGACCCCAAACTGCAACACATAGGCTTTTAGGGCAGTATACATTTTGCGCCAGTTTTTCCGCTTGTATAGCTTTTTGATTTTTAGAAGTTTGTCTTTGTCATAATAATAAGGAACTCGGTTGACATTTTTAAACTTGAAGTGATTGATACTAAAATATGACAATGTGTCCTTATTTCCGACTTTTACTAAACGTTGTCCGGGGGGTTGAGCTAGTATTTTGGGTGGGAAAATAAAAAGAAAAGCCAGAAGGCAAAATATATAAGAATAAGCTTTCATCAAACAAATAAGTCCTGTTAACTTTGTAATTATAACGATTACACCTGATTAAATGTGAACGTTAATGTATAATGTTATGGTATATTAATCAAAAATAAGTTTCTATACGAAAGTATATGCTTATCTGTCAAATGGTCGTAAATCAATAACTTGGTATAAGGCTTGTGTATGATGCAAGTATACATATAAAGAGACCACGCTATATGCTAGTAAATATTACTAAATTTGTGCCAACTTCATTAAACCTTTGATCAAAATTACTCTATGAGTCATAATAATGATTATTCATATATAGACATGATTCTTTCAGAATCTTCAGAAGAAAATGGTGTGGAAATGATCCCTTTACTTTCAATGGAGGAAGAAGCGGAAGATTTAAATAGTGAAGATATAATCATCGACGATCTCCCTATTTTGCCAGTAAAAAACACCGTTTTGTTTCCAGGTGTAGTTATTCCGGTAACTGTAGGTAGACAAAAGTCTATTAAACTAGTAAAAAAAGCTTACAATAGTGATAAAACTATTGGGGTGATTGCACAGGATAACCCAGACATAGAAGACCCTACCACTGATGACTTATACCAAGTAGGTACAATAGCACACATTCTTAAAATGTTGGTGCTGCCCGACGGCAATACTACTATTATTTTACAAGGGAAGAAACGTTTTAATGTTCTGAACTTTACCGAGGATGAACCTTTTATCAAAGCCCGTATAGAGACGATTAGTGAGAGCTTTCCAACAAAGGATGACCGCGAAACTACTGCTTTGATTTCATCTTTGAAAGAGGCTGCCTCCAAAATACTCAAGCTCAACCCTGAAATACCTCAAGAAGCCCAAATCGCATTAGATAATATAGAAAGTGCCAGTTTTTTGACTCACTTCTTGTCATCTAATATCAATGCTGACACTTTAGAAAAGCAACGTTTGCTTGAAACCAACGATGGTTTGAAAAGGGCAACAATGCTACTAGAGTTCATGCATAAAGATATTCAACTGCTTGAACTTAAACGAGAGATTCAAAGCAAAGTACACTCTGACATTGACCAACAGCAACGAGACTACTTTTTGCGCCAGCAAATGAAGGTTTTGCAAGATGAATTGGGCAGCGAGACTGGTGACCAGGAACTGGATGGGCTAAAAATGCGTGCCAAGAAGAAAAAATGGCCTGCGGAGGTTGCCAAACAGTTTGAAAAAGAAATTGTAAAAATATCACGAATGAATCCGGCTTCTGCTGAATACCCCATTGCAGTAAATTATGCTGAATTATTGGTTGATTTGCCCTGGAATGATATTACCCGCGATTCGCTGGACTTAAGCAAAGCCCAAAAAATACTGGATAGCGATCACCACGGACTTGAAAAAGTAAAGGAGCGTATCATAGAATACCTTGCTGTGTTAAAGCTCAAAAACAACATGCGAGGACCTATTTTATGTTTTTATGGTCCTCCGGGAGTTGGTAAAACCTCTTTGGGTAAATCTATTGCCAAGTCACTTAACCGTAAGTATATTCGCATGGCGTTGGGTGGTTTGCATGATGAGGCTGAAATAAGGGGTCATCGTAAAACTTATATTGGGGCAATGCCTGGTAAAATTATCCAAAATATAAAAAAAGCGGGGTCGTCTAACCCTGTCATTATTTTGGATGAAATAGATAAAGTTTCTTCTGATTTCAGGGGTGACCCAGCGTCGGCTTTGTTGGAAGTGCTTGACCCAGAACAAAATAACACTTTTTCTGACAACTACCTGGAGTTGGCTTACGACTTGTCTAAAGTGTTGTTTATAGCAACCGCCAACTCACTGGATACTATCCACCCTGCTTTGCGTGATAGAATGGAGATTATTGAAATTACTGGTTATACCGAAGAAGAAAAGGTACAAATAGCCAAAAAACATTTGATCCCTAAACAACGGAAAGAACATGGCTTGTCTGCCAAAGAGGTGAAGTTTCAGCCACTTGCCATCAATAAAATAATAGAAAACTATACCCGTGAGTCAGGGGTAAGAAACCTGGAACGTCAAATAGGGAAAGTAATACGTAAAGTTGCCAAATCGGTGGCAATGGAAGAAAAATATAGCAAAACTATCCAACCTAAAGACATTACTCGTTTACTGGGCATTGAGTTGTTTGACAAAGAAGAGTATCAAACTGAGGATGTGTCAGGGGTAGTTACTGGACTTGCCTGGACTCAGGTAGGTGGAGAAATTTTATATATAGAGTCGATATTAAGCCGAGGCAAGGGAAAACTCACCCTTTCGGGACAATTGGGTGATGTAATGAAAGAATCGGCTTCGGCAGCATTGTCTTATTTAAAAGCCACGGCGAGCCACTTAGACATAGATCACCGGGTTTTTGAACACTTTGACTTGCATGTGCACATTCCGGCTGGAGCCGTGCCTAAAGATGGCCCTTCGGCGGGTATAGCTATGTTTACCTCGCTTGCGTCGGTATATACACAACGTAAAGTAAAAGAAAAACTGGCAATGACTGGTGAAATTACACTTCGTGGACGTGTATTGCCAGTGGGTGGCATCAAGGAAAAAATCTTAGCTGCTAAACGTGCTGGTATCAAAGAAGTGATTTTGTGCGAGAAGAACCGAAAAGATATAGATGAGATTCAAAGCAATTATATAGAAGATTTAACTTTTCACTTTGTAAATCATGTAGACCAGGTGCTGGACATAGCCCTATTGCCCGAAAAGGTAAAGCGTCAGTTTGATTTATCTATCAAAGAAGAAAACGAATCTAAATAATCATATTGGTCTTTGAACTTGTGAAGTTCAAAGACTTTTTTTATGCAATAACCTTATGCAACGAATCATTGCTGTTGTTTTGCTTAGCTTAGTTTTTTTGAGCGCTCAAGCACAAATTGGCGGACGAAGAAATTTTGAGTTTCTTCAGGTGCCAGGCAATGCCCGCCTGGCTGGTGTGGGCAGAGTCAATGTATCACTGCACCAAGCAGACCCCAATGTACTCTGGCAAAACCCGGCTTTGATTGACTCATCTAGTTCGCGTAAACTAGGTTTTAATTACACTCCGTATTTTGCCGACATAAAAAACACTCATTTATCTTATGTACACCATGTGCCCAAAGTAGGTACGTTTGGGGCAGGGCTACAGTACATGGCATACGGTAGTTTTGAACAAACCAGCCCTAATGGACAAGTAGTAGGTACTTTTGTTGCCAATGATTTTGCGTTTAATGTTGGGTACGCCCACCAGGTAAAGTATTTCAGGATGGGTGCCAGTCTCAAATTTATCGGATCAAGTATAGAAACTTATAACTCTACTGCAATTGCGGCTGATATTGGTGGCGCTTTTATTCACCCCAAATATGACTGGACAATTGGATTGGTATTTAAAAATATAGGAGTAGTACTTAGTAATTACAATGAGTTTACCCAAAGCCGTTTGCCGTTTGAGGTACAATTAGGCACATCGTTTAAACCTACACACATGCCCTTTAGGTTTTCGCTTACGTTACAGCACATGCAACAATTTGATATTACCTACCTTGACCCACTGCAAGATGTTACTTTTGACGCTAGTGGTAATACTGTACCTAAAGAAAAAAGCTTTGGAGACAACCTGTTGCGACACTTTGTAATAGGTGGAGAATTTTTACCTGAAAAAGTTTTCAGTGTAAGGTTGGGGTATAATCATTTGATTAACCGTGAGCTACGCGAAACTGGTGCCTCACGATTTAGTGGTTTTTCGTACGGGTTTCGTGTCAAAATAAAAGCCCTGGAACTTGCTTTTTCGCGGGCAAGCTACCACGCTGCGGGCGGGCGCAACTTTTTGTCTTTGTATTTAGACTTTAACAAGGTATTGAAAAGACGTACTGTACAATCAAATTTAGCCCCATAACTCAGGCTTTAAACTAGAAACCATCCCATTGGCATAACTCATGGGGTATTGTCGGTCTTTGGTTAAAAACAACGCCCCATCTAAGTCTACAAAATCACAGAATTGTGCCACTACAAAGCCAGGCGCCATTGCCAGTGAAGTACCCACCATATTACCTACCATCAATTGTAGCCCTCTGACTTTGGCTGCTTTTACTAGCTTTAATGCCTCAGTCAGTCCACCTGCCTTGTCTAATTTTACATTGATCATTTGGTAATGTTTGGCTGCTTGCTCCAGTTCGCTGGTATCTAAACAAGACTCATCGCCACAGAGCACAATGGGTGAATCATAATTGGCAAGCACTTCGTCTTTTCCCCTGGGCAAAGGTTGTTCTATCATTTTTACCCCCAGAGTCTTAAATTTAGGCGCTAAATCTTGCAATTGGTCAAAGGTCCATCCTTGATTTGCATCTACCACTATAGTAGCATCAGGGCGCGCTTCACATACTGCAGTAATGCGCTCAAGCGGCATTTCATCATTGAGTTTTACCTTTATATGGGCAGTATCTGCCAGTTTGGCTTTAGCCGCCATATAGTCTGGCGTGTTGATGCTAATCGTGTTAACAGTATGTACTGGTTTGGGTGTAATGTTTAGCAGTTGCCATATTGTTTTACCCGCCTGTTTTGCTTCCAAATCCCATAAAGCACAATCAATGGCATTGCGTGCCCCACCCGAAGGCAGTAAGTCTTGCAGTTCCTGACGAGTAGCGCCTTGTTCCAGGGCTGCTTTTACCGACATTGCCCGCTCTAGTATGATGCCTCCCCGATCGTTGGTATAAAATACGCCTACACTCTCGCCTCTACCTGTTATCCCATTTTCAGTAATAGTTACATACAACAACTCGCTTTGGGTCATTGTGCGCCCTGTAATCACAAAAGGCTCTTTGTATATCCAGGGGGTTAAGGTGATTTGTACTTGTCTCATAAACTTTAATAACTACAAGCTCAAGATACAAGTGACAAGGAACAAATCCTAATGGTGAATGAACAACTCTACACTTGTAGTCTACTTGCTTCCTTGCATTAATTGCGTTACCAAATCATCGCACCCAGTAAGTATAGGATCAACACAAGGTAGGTTGAACTCTTGTGATAATCTACTCAAATAGGGCAACTGTTCGACTTCGGGCAAACGAGCAGTATTTACACTAATGCCTATACACCGAATGTTTGGATTAGTTACCTGCCCATTCAATAAAGTATATTCTATGCATTGTGCTATGTTGGGTTTGGCAGTGTCAGGAAATCCCTCCATAGTAAGGCGAGTAGGTTCGTGGCATACCACGAAGGCATCGGGCTGAGAGCCATGCAACAAACCCAAACTTACTGCTGCATAGCCTGGGTGTAAAATAGAACCTTGTCCTTCTATTACATCCCAATGAATGGGGTCATTGTCAGGCGATAAAGCTTCTGCTGCTCCTGAAACAAAGTCAGTAATGACAGCATCAATGGGTACTCCACTGCCTGCAATCATAATTCCGGTTTGTCCGGTAGCCCTAAAAGTAGCGTTTATTCCTTGTTCTTTTAATGCTTGAGTCATGGCCAATGCTGTATACTTTTTGCCCACAGCACAATCTGTACCCACCATGAGCAAGCGCTTACCTGGACGTTTTTTGCCTGTACCTACCGGAAAACTTGAAGCAGGTGTACGCACATTGATTAATTGGGCTCCTGATGTTTTGGCTGCTGCCACCAAAGAAGGGAAACGCTCTAAACGATAATGCAAACCGCTCACTAAGTCCATTCCTAATGCCAACGCCTCTTCAAATACACGCAACCAATGATCTTTGATTTGTCCTCCAATGGGGGCTACTCCCAATACCAGGCTTTTTGCCCCTGCTTTGGCGGCTTCCTGTACAGTCATATCTGGAACATTCAAGCTTAAATTGTTTCCGGAAAAACGCAATTGCCCTTTTACCAGTTCAGGACGCCATTGAACAATCCCTGCACCAGTTTTGGCAAACACAAAGTTGTCTACATCTCCTAAAAAAATAAGGTAAGGAGTTTTCAGTTGAATGGTTGTGAGTGACATTGTCTTTTTTTTGAAAACAATGTAAACTACTCAAGATACAAAAAGCAAGTAACAGGCTAATTTATCATAGTTTAACCGCAGGATAATTGACTATATTGCTGGCTCATTGAAATAAGCAATCACAATTGATGGAAAACTTAGATTATTTTGACGATAACCTCAATTATTTGGGTACTGCCTCAAGAAAAGAAATACATGAGAAAGGGCTGTGGCACAAAACTATTCACTGTTGGATATTGCGTACAGACCCTACCGATCAACA
Source organism: Microscilla marina ATCC 23134 (assembly GCF_000169175.1). Lineage (NCBI taxonomy): Bacteria > Pseudomonadati > Bacteroidota > Cytophagia > Cytophagales > Microscillaceae > Microscilla > Microscilla marina. The sequence continues at coordinate 138,388 of NZ_AAWS01000012.1, read as the reverse complement.
ACCTTATGTAGTGTTTCAACAACGAAGCGCCCAAAAAGAATATAACCCGTTGACCTTAGATATTTCGGCAGCCGGGCACTATGGAGCTGGTGAAACCGACCAGGAAGCAACCCGCGAAATAGAGGAAGAGCTAGGCATACAGGTACAATGGGAGAAGTTGCGATTTTTAGGTATATTACAAGAAGCCAATATTATTAAGGGGCAATATGGGGCAACTGCTATCAACCGGGAGTTTTGCTATACTTATTTTTTGGTTGACAATCGTCCTTTGAGTAGCTATAGAGTTCAAGAATCGGAGCTTGCCACTGTTGTACAAATTCCGGTAGATGAAGGACTCAAGTTGTTTTCAGGTGAGACAAACAGCGTTCAAGGACGAAATATACACGATGAACTTACGACCTATTCTATAGCCGATTTTTTACCTAGAGACAAGACCTATTATCTCAAAATTTTTGTGATGGCAGAACGTTATTTTGAGGGTAAAAAATACTTGGTGATTTAAAGCAGCAATATTTGCTTTAACACTCATTTAACAACCCAGAGGGATTTTAAGGGTTATATTTGAGAAGATTGCTATACATTGACTACTCTACCCTACTATTTTTTCGCCTCGGTTTGTGTCTTCACAAATCGCCTCGTCGTAGCGCCTGTAAATAGTGTTTTTCAGAGTTCCGGTCAGCTCGTGGAGACACGAGCTGAGGCGATGACGGTACTTTTGAAAAACCGAAGCTACAGTTTTACTGTGCTGAGCTCAACGAAGTTAAAAGCTGGGTAGAGTATACATTGACTAAACATTTATGAAAAAAATAATATTTACTTTATTACTTATTGCTGCTACTACTATAGTACAGGCACAAGAGATAAAAAAAATAAAACTGGTCACACTTGAAAAGCTAGTAAACCCTCAAGATGATATTACTTATGTAGTCAACTTTTGGGCTACCTGGTGTCGCCCTTGTGTCAAAGAGTTGCCGTATTTTGAACGGCTCCAGGCAAAGTATAGCCACCAAAAAGTAAAAGTAATATTGGTAGCAGTAGAGGACTCGGAACAAAAGGTGAAACTTTTTGTTCAAAAGAAAAAAATCAAGGCTCAAGTACTATTGCTTGATGAAACCAAAAGCGATGTATGGATTCCTAAGGTGAATAAAAGTTGGGATGGAGCCATTCCAGTTACGTTGTTTATCAATGGTAAAGCTGGCAAACGTGAGTTTCATAAAGGAGACCTGACCGAGGCTGAACTAAACAAGAAAGTTGAATCAATTTTAAAACAAATCAAATAACATATATTATCTATGAAAAAGATAACCACTCTATTTTCCCTTGCTCTAGTGGCACTTTTGGCATTGAATGCTCAAGCTCAGGAAAGCATGCTAGGTAAAGAAATGAAAGACTTGCCTAAAATGAAGGATGCCAATAACAAGGGCAAAAAGGCCTCTTTTGCTGATTTTAAAGATGCTAAAGGCTTTGTTTTAGTTTTTACTTGCAATCACTGCCCTTTTTCGGTGGCTTATGAAGATCGCCTCATTGCTTTAGACAAAAAATTTAAAAGCAAAGGGTACCCAGTAATTGCTGTAAACCCTAACGACCCTGCCCAATACCCAAGTGATGGCTATAAGGCTATGGTTAGCCGTGCTAAAAACAAGGGCTTCACCTTTCCTTATTTGCTTGACCCTACCTCTAATGTAGCTCGGGCATACAAGGCAAGCCGTACTCCGCATGTATATATTTTACAAAAACAGGGGCAAAAATATAAAATAGTGTATGTAGGGGCCATTGACGACAGTGCTCGTGATGAAAGCAAAATCAGTGAAAAATATGTAGAAACAGCCATTGCTAACTTACTCAAAGGTAAAAAGCCTTCTAAAAACTATACACGCGCTATAGGTTGCTCTATCAAAATGAGAAATCAATAAGCAAAAAAGTTTAATAAACTGCATCAAAAACGAGGTCTTTCAAAAGGTCTCGTTTTTTTATTTATACAATATCATACTATGTAATACTTTTAGCATAATACGCGAAACTTTTTCAAATTGTCTTAAAAAAATCAAGATCAAACTAAGTAAATTTCTACCCATAATAAAATGCTTTGTGTAAATAAAGTAGCAAAAAAGATCAAAACTTACTCCTTAAAAAAGTAAGCTATTCCATTAACAATCTCATTCTTTCATTTCACCAAGCAAAAAACCTACACATAAGACACTTAAAATCAAACATTTACACCATACGCATAGGTAAAACACCTATATGACTGAAAAAAAATCTTAGTACGTTGTACAAACTTCCCCTTTACGCATGTATTTCAAGCATCAGACTAAAATGCTATTTTCAAACTTTTTGTAAGATTTACGCACGTAAATATACCTTTGTAATATTTACAATCTCTCAATAAAAATTATCAGATAAATTATTATTAAAAGGTAAAATTTCTCAAGCTATTTAGTTAATCTTATTAACTAAATTAGGAATAATACCTATATTACCTTTACTTTGTAACCATAGAAAGTAAGATATGGCATTAAGCATTAGCATTAATAACATACTTACAAACACCGTTTACTTTTAGATTTACTACAAAGCTTCATAACGTATATTCGTATTCCCGATGTAGTTCACCTGCTTATTCTTTTTTAAAAAAAGAAGCTCCTAGTAAATTGTCAAACAAAGTAATAACTAATAAGAGGTGTACTGCTATTTAGTATAGAAATAGTTTGTGAGTTTATAAATATTAGTTTAACTGGAATGCCTGCTAAAGTCATTCAAAAAAATGACTGTAACAGTTAAACTTTCAGTTACATCATAGTTCGTAATCCAAAGTGTGCTGGACGCATTGCTCCAGCTCACTTTTTTTTGCCCTTTTCTGAAAAATAACTTTCCCTTTTGTACATAAAAAAAGCGCGTCCTAAATAAGAACACGCTTTTAACATACAAGTATTATTCAACTATTTATTTTACTGCTATTGGATCAGCATTTCCATCTGGGTCACCATTTACGGTGCCATCAGTGCTTAGGTTAGTATTACCTTTTAATAGTAACAAACCAGCTACATGAGGACTAGCCATAGAGGTACCACTGATTGATCTATATCCTCCGTTGTTCCAGGTAGAGTTTACGCTTACACCTGGGGCGCAATAATCTACCGCATTGCCATAATTAGAAAATGAAGCAAAATTATCATTGCTATCCATTGCTGATACCGTTACTACGTTGGGGTGGTTGGTACGAGCAGGAGATACATTGTTAGCATTTTGGTTTTCGTTACCAGCCGCCAAAGCAACCAATACACCAGTGTTACCTAAGTTTATTACAGCATTGTCAAGTGCAGTAGAAACACCTCCACCTAAGCTCAGGTTAGCCACATCGCCTGGAGAAGCATTGGCTGCTACATAATCAATACCATCTACGATATCAGAGGTAGAACCACTTCCACCAGAACCTAGCACTTTTACGCCTACTACTGTAGCACCATACGCTACACCTACTACTCCATTGCCATCATTTTTAGCTGCAATTGTTCCAGCTACGTGAGTACCATGACCATTGCCATCGTTCGGGTCAGTATCATCACCAATTCTCCATATCCAGAAGTAGAGTCCAGCAAACGATACACTTCGGTTTACATCTACGTTCAAGTCAGGATGGTCTAAATCTACCCCAGTATCTATTACCCAAGCAGTTTTGCCTGCTCCACTGGCACTACCTACACGATTGATACCCCAAGGAGTACTTTGAGCAAAGGCTTTGAAATACTTCTTCTCTTTTTTGTAGTTAATAGACAAAATACGATCTGGCTCTATTGCAGCAATACGTGGGTCTTTTTTCAAAGCAGCTACTTGCTTCTCAGTAAGTTTTGCCGAAAATCCCTGAATAGCCGTACCGTACGCTTTGTATATGTTTTTGGTAGGTACTTTAAAATCTTCCTTCAAGAGTCTACTGGTATAGTTTCTTACCGTAGATTTTCTTGCCCTGAAATTCTTGCCTGCCAAGTTCAAGCGGGCATTTTGGCTGTTGTAGGTTACTACATACATTCCAGGTATTATATCTCCTGCTTTGAGCTTTGATATGTCAGTTTGCTCTACAGTTGTTTCATTGTTTGGTTTTACTTCTTCTTGATTGTTATTACAAGCAGTAAAAAGAGTAAAAATGATTAGTGTAACGAACAGATGTTTTAGCTTTAGCATAAATTTAAAATGATTAGTAATAATATAATTTGGGTTGATTGTTTGAATAATAGAAATAGCTATTTTCTGATGTAACATTATCATTAAAAATTAACCAAAACAAATATTCGTAGTATACAAAAAGTAAACACAAGTCTACCTTATTGCACAACACAAGTAAACTTCAGACATTTTTTTACTAACTAATAGTCACAAAAAAACTTTAGTATAAAAACTTAACAGTCAGTATATTATATCAAAAAAAAGAGGAGATTAATAAAGGAAAATATTAAAAAATAAAAGTATACAAAGACTTATAAATCAAAAAACTGCCTTATAAAAGATGCAAAAAAACTTTTCAAACAAAATTTAATATCACATCAAATACTTACCACCATACAAACATCTTTACTTGACATTTTTAGCCTATAAAATATGATTTTAAGCATTATTTTTTTTAATAATGCCAATACACTCAAAAAAATCACGTGACCTTTAATGATGTAATATAATTAATATAAATTTCATATTTTTATAATCAATGCACACAAGGGTATTGTTATTTAAACTGAGAGCACTCTTTTTATTACCTGTACAATTCTGTCCAAATCTGCCACCTGAAGACTAGCACCTGATGGCAAGCATAACCCTTGCTGGAATAAACCCTCAGCAACAGTATGACCATAATAGGGGCACTGTCGGAGCAGAGGTTGCAAATGCATAGGTTTCCAAAGTGGGCGGGACTCTATGTTTTCAACCTCTAAAGCTTTTTGCAACTGCAGTGGGGTTACAGAAGTTTTTTGCTGATTTAATACAATGCAAGTGAGCCAACGATTTGAGAAAGTACCAGAAAGCTCAGGTTGAAAACTCAATACATCGGCAGGTAAATTTTGTTGATAATAATCAAATACGCGTCGTCGGTGGGCTACTTTTTCTTCTAGTTGTTGCATTTGTCCTACCCCTATAGCTGCCAGTAGGTTGCTTAAACGATAATTATAACCCACTTCGGAATGTTGGTAATAAGGCGCTTTGTCTTTTGACTGGGTAGCCCAAAACAGTGCTTTTTTAGCTTCAGATACATGCCTGGTAACCAATGCTCCGCCTGCCGAAGTGGTCACAATTTTGTTTCCATTAAAAGAAATGACCCCAAGATGACCCCAAGTACCCGCCTTTTGCCCATTGTAACAACTCCCCAATGCTTCAGCGGCATCTTCTATTACTGGTATTTCATACTTTTGTGCTATAGCCAACAATTGGGTAAGTTGGGCGGGTTGCCCATAAAGGTGCACAATAATAATGGCCTTGGGTTTTGGCTTGCCTTGTTTGAGCCTATCTTCAATGGCTCTCTCCAGCTGTACTGGGCACATATTCCAGGTATCAAGCTCGCTATCAATCAATACCGGGGTCGCTTTTTGATACATTACCGGATTGGTAGTAGCCACAAAAGTAAAAGTAGGGCATATCACCTCATCTTTTTCGGTTACTCCTAATAATCGCAGCGCCAAATGAATAGCTGCTGTACCTGAGTTAAGGGCAACTACGGGCAAATCATCAAGGTATCGGCTTAACAGTTCCTCAAATTTATCGAGATGAGGTCCAATAGGGGCAATCCAGTTGCTCTGCAATGCGGCTTGTAGATGCTCCAATTCTTGCCCTTTGAGATCGGGGGGGGATAAATATATACGTTTTGATTTCATAATTTTGCCCAAAATAGACAAAACTTATGACAGGTTAATTTTTGCCATTAAACTTTTCGGCAAGTTCATCGCCATCCCTTTTTCTGAATATATTCAAAAAGGTCAGCCAAAGTATTTTTAAGTCTAACCTAAAAGAGCGATTCTCTACATACCACAAATCAAGCTCAAATTTTTGCTGCCAGGTAAGCGAGTTTCTCCCGTTTACTTGTGCCCATCCGGTAATACCAGGTTTTACACTATGACGCTTGAGTTGTTGGGGAGTATATAAGGGTAAGTATTCGGGCAATAACGGACGCGGTCCTACCAAACGCATATCGCCTTTTAGTATATTAATCAATTGAGGGAGCTCATCCAGGGATGTTTTTCTCAAAAATTTGCCAATGGTGGTGACTCTTTGTTTGTCGGGTAATAAGTTGCCTTGTTCATCCCGCAAATCGCGCATTGTTTTGAGCTTGATAATATAAAAGGGTTGGTTTTGATACCCTATTCGTTCTTGTAAAAAAATTATTCTGGATAACATGCTTTACAAAGAAGCAAAATGTTTGTTTAGTATAATAAGTTATGACAAAGCTTTTATTTATTAGCTACCTGTGCATTATAAGTACGCGCCAATAATTGGAACGTCTGCTCTTTTTGCTTTCTAAACTTTATTTTATGCTGTTTCATCACCGTCTTTGCGTTAAAATTACGCTTTGAAAAAAAACGATACAAGTCTTTCTTGCTTTTTACTTGATACAAAACACCTTTATGGGCATAAAAATACGTTGTTTTTCGGATAAATTTATCAAAGTTATTCCCAACATTGAGTGCTACATTGTAGTTTGATTTTAGAATGTCTATTTTCACCCTTTTTACCAATTGTACTCCTCCATCTTCTATCAATTGAACAAAGCCCTGCAACTTGGTATTTTTAAAAGAATAATGATTTGCATTGATAAATAAAAGCCTTTTTCCTTCATGATAAAGGGCAAACCCGTTTAGGTCTGTCCCCCGGATATAACGCTTTTTATTTTCAAGTACCACTTCTATCTCATGGTTAAATGCATCATAGCGCATGTTGGCAAATGCATATTCTTTGTTGTAATGGTGCTTTATTTTAACTATTCCTTTTTTGCTTTCTTGAAACAAAAAAGGGTTTCCTTTGAGCGCTTCTTTTTGCTTGGTACGGGTACGCACCAAACTGGAAGGAGTCATTCTGGAATTGAGTATGACTGCGTTTTTTTGCATTTCAGGGTCGTGTGCCTGCCCTTTAGCACCAAACAACGTATGCGCCAGTAGTATGGTAAAAAAATATTTCATTATTGATTTTTTATCATGAAAACCATTTATTGACTTTACTCATCATGACGGTTGTGCCCTACTACACCCCCTATTGTTAAACGATGATCCTGTACCATAATTGTTGGCTAAAAACCAGTGCTCTGTTAACGTTTGAATTGGGGGTAGAATGTGGAAAAATGGTGCAGTCAGGCAAGGCATAAAAAATGAACATAGCCATAACCCCATTACAGACGCTTATTTTGAACAGGGTACTAATTTTAAGTTTTGCCAATGTTTAAACAACTGACTGATCACTGATGACTTCACCTCCTTTAAGCTGAATAATGCGTTGAGTTTTTTGAGCAAGCTCCAGATCATGGGTAACCAATACAAGGGTTGTTCCTGTTTCTTTGTTGAGGTCAAATAAGAGTTTTTCTACTTTCTGACTGGTTTCTTCGTCCAGATTTCCGGTGGGCTCATCAGCAAACAAAATTTTCGGGTGATTAGAAAATGCCCTTGCCAGTGACACACGCTGTTGTTCTCCGCCTGACAACTGGGAAGCATAGTGGTGGTGTCGACTTGCCAGCCCTACTTTTTCTAAAAGCTGCAACGCTTTTTTTCTTGCATTCTTCTCTTTTCTTAGTTCTAAAGGCACCATTACATTTTCGAGGGCAGTAAGGGTAGGTATCAATTGAAAGTTTTGAAAGATAAAACCTACATTTTGGTTACGTACTGCAGCTCTTTCATCTTCGCTTAACTTATCTAGTATTATGCCATTGAGAGCAATACTACCAGTACTGGCACGGTCTAACCCAGCGCACAAACCCAACAAGGTGGTTTTGCCGCTCCCCGAAGCACCTACAATGGAGACAGTACTGCCTGCGCTTAAACTAAAACTAACATTTTTTAGTACTGTCAAGTCTTTTGCTCCACTCACATAAGATTTAGACAGATTTTCTACTTGTAATATGGTAGACATCATGTTATATAATAATATTTTGACTTAGACATTCAGGCAACTTATCATAGTGGTTTGCCAACAACCAAGCTACTGCTGCCTCTTTGGTATGCCTTTGAAGTTATTCATCAAAAATGGCTACTACCCTGGCGGGTGACGCTGAAGCGCCTTTTATTTTAAGGGGAAACACGGCCACTTTAAAACCTTTGGCAGGCAATGCCGACAAGTTGGTAAGTTGCTCCATGTGACAATACTCTTTGTCTTTGCCTACCAGGTGTGCCTGCCAAAACAAGTCTGGATTATTGGTTCGTTTGGCTTCGCGTACCAAATACCGCAAAGGTAAGTCCCAACCCCACTGGTCTATTCCCATTACTTTAATGCCTTGATCAATAAGCCACTCGGTGGCTTCTTTGCTCATTCCGGTGCCTTTGTCTACAAAGTCAGCTCCCTTGAGTTTATCTCGGTCGGTACGAATCAACACTATATTTCCAGAAGTAAGTGTCACACTATTTTTTTGTAAATCGGCTTTCAGGTCATCTACTGTAATCTCTTCAAAATCAGGCTTATGACTCATGTCAATGACCACTCCATCGCCATAACACCAGTCTAGCGGTACTTGATCTATAGTTTTGGCGGGTTGCCCCGCTACTGTAGGACTATAGTGCCAGGGGGCATCGATATGAGTAGAGGAGTGAACTCCCATTTTTTTGATGGCATCGTCTGCCCAGCCCACAAAATCTTTTGGGAATAGTTTTGTCGGTAATTTTAGAAAATACCGAATCAGCATAAATGCTTTATGGTGGGGTTTGTGCTTAACTTTGATGCGCATAAACCAAGGATCTTCTTTTTTATATTCTATTGTTTTAGACAGGTCTACTATTCTAGCCATATTCTTACAGTTTTTGAGTTTACAAGCAAGGCAAGGTACCTCGTTTTGAGAGATTAAGCAATCAAACCAGTAGAGTTAATACACTTGACTACCGTTGCAACCATATACCTAAACCAATAAAAAACACATTCATACAAATGGCTGAATACAGGTTTAGACGCATGGTATTTTTAAAGTTAGCTTGTCTGGGATTTTGGAGTGTTTGCCAAAACCACCAACCAAAAAACAATACCACAGGCGAAAGAGTTGCAACAAAAGCAAATGCTACATGTATAGAAAAATATTGGCTAAAATACCATACATACCCCATAGTAGCCAAGGCAAATGCCCCACCTGTAAACAAAAATGTACCTCTAATGCCAAGCATACGGCTAATAGTCAAATCGCCTCGCCGGGCATCTTCACTATGTTGGTATACTTGAGTCATAGGGTAAGACCCCAACAACAATACAGTACTTAACAAAGCTGCAAACAATATTTTGCCTTCCATCAACTGAGTCATACTTGCCAGGGCAACCCCTTGGTATACTATCAGAAAAGTAAAACCTCCTTGAAAAACGCCCACCGTTAACCAACCTAATACAGGCATTTTTTTTAAGCGAATGGTGTCATTGCTATATGCTTTAGATACCAAGCCGTATAGTAAAATGCCTAGAGTAAACCACAGGCTCACGAGGAGGCTTAACAAAAGGGCGATGCCATCTATCAAAAGTGACACATATAGTAATTGTTTGCTTACGGGTGGAGGTTGTTCCAAGCCTCCTATACTTTCTTCGTCTTTGTCGTAATAAGAGTTATAACCATTGCTTGCGGGGTATACCATCAAGTGTAAAATGCCAAAAGTAAGCAACAGCCTGAACCAATCGCCTGAAAAAGCAATGCCTGCGGCAAAACAAAAAACAGGCATTAAGAAAAATGAAAATGGTAAACGGAGGTGTAACAGGGTAGATTTAGACAACATGAAATAAGGCTCAATTACGTTTTACTTAGACTCTTTCCAGAAAGGAATATAGGCATATATATCATCTTTCATCCCAAATCTCTTCAGTTCTTCTAATTCTTTTTTGGTACTTACATTCAGTTTTACTTCTACAGTATGCTCACTGGAGGCTAAATAATCGATAGGAACCAAACTGATAATGCCTCTTTCGTTGGTATGTGGGTGTTGATAATAACGCCATTTTAAGTGAGGTACACGTTTGTTGTCTATATAAATTCTATAAAAATTCTGATAACAATGGAGCATCTTTCGTTGCCGGATTGCTTGAGCCTTGTGATGTTTTTTTTGCTGACAGTCAACATCCATTAATCTTTCAATGGCTTTTTGATGTACAATAAACAGTTTGAGGTATTTGCTGCCAATAATATCGGACTGGATAGATACATGCTGAACCATGTCGTTTTTTTTGCGCATGTTTTCGTATTGCCGTGTATGAAATTGATAACGGTTTGACTGAATACCCAAGTAACTTTTTAGGTTGAGCTTACCAAAGCTCAGAGCAGGCATTGGGCTTGACCCAGCAAAAGAAAACTGAGTAATGGCAAAGGCTACTGCCATATACACTACCACACCTACAACAAACCACCACTTACGCCTGATATTGGTTACCAAAGCATAGTAAGCACTGCGGTACAAAAAAGAAAGGGAAAGTATAGAAAATACCCAATATATGGGATAGTATATTTTGGCGATTTTTTGTTGCTTTTTGATCAACCCCAGGGTTAAGAAGTCGATCAGGTATACTCCACCTAGCAACAACATGATTCCTGAGCCTATTTTTAAGAGTAGAAACCCTGTTTCGCCCCAGGTTTCGCGCAGGCTACTATGTGGAATAATGATGAGAAGAGCAAGCAAAACACCCATAATAAGCGAAAACAAAAAAAATGAGAGAAAAAATATCGTGCTACTTGCCGACTCCATCCACACTACCAAATCTACAGAAGTGTCTGTTACTTTTCTCACCTTTTGTTTAAATGGTGGCGCATAATGGTCTACCTTATCGGCTTGGATGCCTTTAGGAAAAACGTAGCTCAAACACACGGCGGCTACCCAAAATCCCCTGAAAACCAAATGCAACCCAAAGCCAAATATAAGGGCATTGAGTGCTGCTATTAAAAAATTGGCAATGACAACAGTTTCGTAATAACCATTGGCTTGCAGCAACAAAAAACTTTGATGTTGGATAAAGGTGGTGGTTTGGAGTAGCGTAAAGATGATACCACCAGAAATGAAGAGTTCAGGCTCCCAGCTATTATTTTGGATATGCTCAAGCCATTTTGGTTTAGCGTTTTTGTTGCTCATGGTATTTGCAAAACAAGTGATTGTACAATGAACACAAATATTGCTAAAAATAAATTTCGGTGCTGGGTAATAGTTCTCTTATTTTTTCTTTTTCGCCCGATGAAAACATATTATTTTGAGCATATAAATATTTGAGTTGGCTTAGCTGTGCTATTTCTTCGGGTAAGTGGGTGATCCGATTATTTTCTATGTACAATTCTTCTAAATTTTGCAGCAACCCTATTTCTTCAGGCAATCTTTTAAGTTGGTTGTTTTGCAAGTATAGCACTTCTAACTGAGCAAGTTCTCCTATGCGTATAGGTAAAGTAATAAGACGATTATAAGAAAGCACCAATTCTCGGAGATTGGTCAGATTGCCTATTTCAGCTGGCAAAGTAAGTAATTCATTATTGTCTAAATACAGGTTACGTAAACTCACCAATTGTCCTACCTCCAGAGGCAAGTTCTCAAGTTGATTATCGTACAAATAAAGGTTTTGTAAAGAGAACAGTTGTCCTATTTCGGGCGGAAGCCCTACCAACTGATTGGTACCTAACCAAAGTTCACGCAGGTTGGTAAGCTCTATGACTTTGTCAGGCAATTCGGTCAACTGATTGTTGCGAAGGTTGAGTTCTTCGAGGTCACGCAATTCGGTAATTTCTGCCGGAAGATTAGTCAATTGATTATCGCTCAAGTTAAGCACTTTTAAGCCTTTTAGAAGACAAATCTCTTTGGGCAGTCGGGTAAGGTTAAAATGTTTGAGGAATAGTTGGTTGCCACGGTAATAGGGCTCTAAAATCACTTCTGGAGGCGCCGTTTTATTTTCAAGGCAAAAACGAATGCCACGCCCCAAGAGCTCAAGCACTGTATTACCCATTTCTACTTTATCGATGGGGGTATTTTCGCTGATCACGTCCAAAAATCCTGAAATTTCTTCTTCGTCTACATGGCTGTACAAATAGCGCCACTCGGGTTCGGTAGCCTGGTAAAACTCAGCAGGCGCCAAGTGTTTGTACATTTTCTTAGACTTTTCGCGAATGGTACGATCACTATGGAACAGAGAGAGCGCAAAAATATGGGTCAATAATTTATTAGAAATATCTTGCCCTTGTAATAACTGAAAAGCCAACTCAAGGTTTACTTCATTGTTGCTTTCCAGCAACTTTTTTATTTTAGGTAATGCCTGAAAATAGTCCCTAAAATTTGCCTGCTCATCCATAGTACTAAAACTTAATGTGATTATGGTTAGAATCTAGGCAATAGATGTTCCAATTAGGGTGAGCAAAAGGATTTTTTTTATGCATTTTAAACGTAAAAGGCACGTAGTAGGATATGGGTCAAACTTAAGCAGTAAAGGCTAGTCAAGGAGATCATTACCAGTTGTCTGAAATGAACAATTCCTGCTCCATACCATCAGCAGCAGCCCCCACAATATCAATAATAGACTTGATGTTTTGAGGTGACTCATTGGCTGTTACCTTGGCATTAAACAATATATGATATTGAGCATCTTCGTAGATCAATTCCCAGGCTCCTAGTTTTTTACGGCTATTGTCAAACAGTACTTTTGCCAACATGTATTCAGGGGGGCGTTTGTCTGACTTATAGATGACAGAGTATATTTCACGTATTTCGAGTTGATCATACCAATCGGTTACTGACCTGATGTACAGGGTTTGAGATCGCTTACTTTTGCTGATGGGTAAAATAAACTTAATAGTACCGTCGGGTTCTACTTCGTATTGATACTTTAATACAGTAAGGCGGTCTATCACTCGTTTGTCTATTTTAGCTGACGACTTGTAAATATCTTGCGCCCTTCCAGGTATAGTAAAAAAACCAAGTAAGATACTTACGCAAAGGATTTGAATAAGTGAAATGCGTTGATACGCTAATATTTTGACTATAAATGTTCTCAATTTCAATGCAGTTTAGTATTGCTAAATTAACGCTATTTTTCCTTAAATCGTAAGCTTTTGGAAAGGGAAAGCAAACAACTCTCTTTTTTTGACCAAAACACATGGCTTGTATACTTTGTTAATCGGGTGTTAAGGCGGTTTTTATGTTTGAAATGCCTTTGGATTTAGGTATATTGAACAAGAGGTACAATCTGCCCTGACTTACTTTTTCACTCCCTAATTTTACTGCCATGTATCCATTTTTTTCTAGCCTGATAGGGTTACTCCTTTTCACTCATCAGGTGTTTGCCCAAGAGTTTCATACGATTGAAGATGCCGTGAAAATGGAGAACGGATGTATTATGCTCACCGCCGATAAACCTTACCAAAGAGGCATTGCTTATTGTAAAACCAAACTTGATTTGTCAAAGTATTTTGAGATTGAGTTTGATATATACCTGGGCAAGAAAAATGACAACGGAGCTGATGGGATCACTTTTGTGATTCATAATGATACACGGGGTTTCAGGGCTATAGGCACTTGGGGCGAATGTATGGGTTATGGGCGTTGGAACCGTGGTTATTACGGAGGAAACTATATTGCTCCTTCGGTAGCGGTAGAGTTTGACACTTACCAAAACTACCGCCAAAACGACCCTACTTGCGACCATGTAGCTTATCTTGAAAATGGTACCAATTACCACACCAAATACTGGAATAATAAAGATACCCGCTTTAACCTCGAAGATGGTGTATTGCATAACTTCCGGTTTCGTTGGGAGCCAACCATCCAACAGGTAACGGTATACTTAGACAATGTGGTGGTGCATAGAGGCAAACGAGATTTGGTCAAGGATATTTTTAAAGGTAATACCAAAGCGATTTGGGGATTTACTGCTTCTACTGGCAACAAACACAATCTACAGTTTTTTTGCTTGCGCAGATGGGCACAGGCACCCTCTAATAAAAACATAAAAACTTCTCCTACCCGACGCCGTTAAACTGTTACTCAAATAAACTGCGGCTGTAGTCTTGGGTAGCTAAGAATAATACTTACATTTATGTAAACAATGCTGCACCACTTTTTTCGGTTGGAGGATTGCTTGTCTATATAGTACTTCACTACAATTAAAATGTTTGTTTGAAGGCTTTTGGTACACGAAGCAAAAAACACCGCCCTTAAAAATACGTTGGTAAACCATTGCTTAACGACATTAAGCTCAGTTTTCAATATATATAACAAGTACTGGGTTGGCTAAAGCGGCTATGAACTGAGCAATGTGGACGATTGTGTAAACATATCTCTATAATTTTATGAAAAAAACATACTTGCTTATAATGTTAGGGTTGGTATTTTTGATGAATGCCTGTGGTTCTAAAAACCCTATCCAACAAAAATGGAAGGTAAATGACGTAAAAGTACCCAATGTGAAGGCGTTGATGAAACTGGCACCTATGCTCTCTCAATCAGATAAGTTGTCACACCTGATTCCCAAAAGTATGCTTAACAGAGGAAGTAAGGCACTCATCATAGAAATGCTCAAACAAACCACTTTTGAGTTTAAAGCAGACAACAAATGTATCGTCAATATCTTTGGCAAAAACGCCACTGGAACTTATCGTTTGAGCAAGGATAAAAAAACGCTTACCATCAATTCTGACGATATAAAAATGGGCAACAAAATGGATGTCAAGGCATTAAGTGCTCACCAGTTAACTTTTGACATGCACCTCGAAGGGCAGGCAATTACTTTTATGCTGGCTCCAGCATAAGTACTTAAACTTTTGCAAAATCAATTCATCTGGAGTCAGTTTTCTGGCTATCAATCGCACTCTGCTCCAGATGAATTGCATCACTTATTTTTTGATATACCCCAAAAAAGCCCAAAATTTCCGAGTTTTTAGGTAATTCATATCTTTTTCGTTGGCGTACGCCTCTCGCTCATAATACATTTGGCGATAAGCCTCATAGCGTATTCCGTACTTTATGTAATTAACAGTATAGTTGATAATGTAGAGTAAGTAAAAAGGGATAATGAGCATTTCGATTTGTTGCCTAAAGTGAATACGCTCATGGTTGAGCAATACAGGGTCAAACTCAAAGCGACGTTCGCGCACCAAAATAAAGGGAAACAAAGCC
The DNA here is from genome assembly GCF_000169175.1 of Microscilla marina ATCC 23134. Taxonomy (NCBI): domain Bacteria; kingdom Pseudomonadati; phylum Bacteroidota; class Cytophagia; order Cytophagales; family Microscillaceae; genus Microscilla; species Microscilla marina. The sequence goes on along the minus strand of NZ_AAWS01000012.1, from coordinate 123,107 downwards.
ATTCCTGCGGGTTTCATCCAGGGAACGTGTATAATCCATCCTTTCATAACAAAAAATTATTTAAACAAAACTAAATTTCTCCGCACACCACCACCATGCTACAGGTTTACTTGCCCAATACCTGACACTTGTTCTAACACCTCCTATTGCTGGTATAAGTAACGCAACAAGGGTTGATTCGTTATTAAGCAACCACTTATGCAAGGGGTAAAACGTCTCCTTGATTGTTTGTTTTAAAATGTTTACATTTACTATGTATGCCAATCTGTACCTTCTTAATTTGAACCAGCCAGTTACTCTTGATAAAAACTGGCAAGTATTTAGCTTTAAGTGACCACGTAAGTAAAACAAACGCTTATATCATAAGGTCTAAAGCCTTGTTTTGCTGTGTTTATACATTGAACTGAAGTTAACAATCATACAAAAGACACTGTTTAAATTGTTTATGTCAAAAACTTTGATACACATATTAGGGTGTATTTTACTGGTAAGTTTTTCACTTACTGCGCTTTGGGCACAACCGTCTAACCCGCGTAGGTTTGATAAACTTATTCGAAAAGCTGATGCCTGGCTTCAAGCACACTATTACGACCAGGCACTATTGCTATACAAAGAAATTCTGAAGAAAGACGCAAACAATCAAGAAGTGATCTTTAAGGCTGGTATAGCCCACCTCGAAAAGCAACAAGAAATACAAGCGCTTACTTACTTTAGGAAACTCTATAGATTGAACAAAAAATACCATCCTCTGCTCGACTTTTTTATGGCAGAGGCCTACCATTATACAGGGTCGGTAGAGCGTGCATTGATGCATTATCAATTTACCAAGCAAAACCTGGCACAAAAGAAACAAGACCACATTGTACACATGGTGCATGACGAACTAAAGTTGCCTGATTTTATGGCATTGCTCAACAAAAGGGTAACAGAATGCAATTTTGCCGGGGAGTATATCAGAGACTCGCTTGCCATTCCTGTAAAAAACCTAGGCATTGCCGTAAACTCTGACGAAGCAGACTATGCCCCTATTGTTTCGGTAAACGACACTACTTTATTATTTACCTCACGCCGGGCGGGTAATACAGGAGGCAAAAACGACCCTTACGATCATCACCCTTACGAAGATATTTATATTACCTATAGAAGTAATGGCAAATGGAGTGCTCCCAAACAACTGAGCCAATCGATCAATACTAAAACCCATGACGCAAGTCTGGGGTTTTCACCTGATGGCAAAATGCTGTTTTTGTACCGCAAGGGCAACATTTATGTATCAAGTTTAGCAAATGATGGAAACTGGAGTTCGCCCAAGCCACTAAAAGGTAAAATAAACAGCAAATACCAGGAAACCTCTTTTTCAATTGCTCACGATGCCCAAACAATTTATTTTTCAAGCAATCGCCCTGGTGGGTATGGAGGCTTTGATATTTACCGTTCGCAGTTACAGGCAGATAGCACTTGGGGCAGTCCTGTAAACTTAGGCAGTACCATCAACACCCGATACAACGAAGAGTCTCCTTTTATAAGTTTAGATGGTAAAACACTGTATTTTAGCTCTACCGGACACTCTACTATGGGGAAACACGATGTTTTTGAGAGTACTTGGGTAGACGCTTCCTGGACTCCTGCCCGCAACCTGGGGTACCCTATTAATTCTACTGGCGATGATATTTGCTTTATTTTGTCGGCTGACGGACAAACTGCTTATTACGCTTCTGATCGTAAAGGAGGATTGGGCAAACTTGACTTGTATTCTGCTACTAAACCTTTGCCTTATATGTTCAATGGTATTCCGCTTACCTTGGTGGGTATAGCCAAAGAAAATTATATGGCGGTAACCAAAGATACAGTAGAAGTGAAACTATACCAACGCCCAGTGCTTACTCTTAGGGGTATGATTCGTGACAAGGACAGTAAAAAACCACTGGATGGGGCAAAGATAGTACTGGTAGACGTAGAAACTAATCAGGAGTTGTCGCTTTTTGAAAATATGTCGAATACGACCAACAGCAACTATATAGGCACCATAGACTCTACAGGAAGGTATATTTTGCATATTACCCGCAAGGGGTATATGTACCATAATGAATATTTGCAGGTACCTAACTTGATACGCGCCAAAGAGGAGGTACTGAATATGACATTGAAAAAGCTGGAGCAAAGTCAACGCGTATATGTGGTGGTGTTTTTTGACTATAAGTCTGACAACATAAAAAAAGAACACGAAAAAGACTTGGAAAAGCTGGTAAGCTACCTTATTTCTAACCCAGACGCTAACCTGGTGCTGAACGGACATGCTGACCAAACGGGTACCGAAACCCGCAACAAACAGTTGTCGTCTGACAGGGCACGTAAAGTGATGGAGTATTTGATTGGCAGAGATATTAATCCCAATCGGGTAACCCTGAAGGCTTGGGGTGAGCAAAAACTGATTGATAAACGTGACAATGAAAAGGGCAGGGCAAGAAACCGCAGGGTTGAATGTGAAATCATTAGTAGTGAGGCATCTACTGCTCGTTCAAACTAAGGGAGCAATCATTAAATAAAGTACTTATTTTTGGGTAGAGGCTTTACCCTGATGCTTTGTTGGTTGCTCCCTAAAACCTTTACTGCTTGCATTCGCTATCTCCAAGAATGTTTTTAGTCTTCTACTACAATCATCATTATTTATTTTACCTTTGAAACAAAAAATGTCAAGTAAGGCATTTTTAAATCAAATTAAAACCCCGCAGACTCTTGCGAATTTTGGCAAGGATTTAGTAACTTGTTGAGTCTATTATCAAGGTACTGGCAGATACTTACCTAAACAATGGTATTAAAGCATTTAAACATATTTTTTGGTGTACTCATTCTGTGCTTATTTTCGCATCAGGGGTTTGCTCAAGGCAACAAGTTATTTGTTACTGCGCTTGATGAGAATGAACAGCCAATACCAAAAGTAGAAGTGTTGGTAGATAGTTTTTATGCTGCTGTAACCAAGCCAGATGGCAAGCTGATTATTAGCATGAAAACCACCGATGACCCTCAATCATTGACGGCAGTAAAAAACGGGTTTGCTTTTAAAGACTGGGGGTACGATACTACCAGCCGAGAAATTACCATCCACATGGTTACTACCGGGCTTATCAAAGGAAAAGTGACCAGTAAAAAAGGAAACCTCCCTGTACCCAATGTAGAAGTATTGCTGGTAGGCACCAGGGCAGCACCTGCTCACACCAACAAAAAAGGCGAATTTACCATTAAACTTCCCGCTGATATTTCGCCCAATTCACCTAAAAAATACGCTGTGTACAGTTTTGGGCTTGAAAGCTCTGATTTTGAATTTTATGAACGCAACGGGCTGTCTAACATACGTTTGCAACAAATGCCTGCGCACAAGGTAAAAGTGGCTTATGTGATAGACAACATCACTAAAAAACCCATTGCTGACCTTATGCTGACTGCGGATGGCAAAGAGTATACCTCTGATCAAAATGGTTATATCAAGTTTAGGTATGCTTTGAGCACCAAAAACGAGTTTAAACTTTTGGGGTATCAAGTAGTAAACCTGGCGTATGATGAAAGGAATGCCGCCTTAAGACTAAGGGTACAACAAGCACTGAGTAACGTAAGCGATACAGTAGTAGTAACCACTCGTTCTGGTGAACGCCTCATTGTAAAGGTAGATGAGTTTAACAACTTGCTTGCTGAACGCAACAAAAACTTAAGCACCGAAAGAAGCCAACTGGAAAAAGAAGCTGATGCGATTAAGAAAAAGCTGGATAGTGGCAATGTAAGCGACGAAGAAAGGATAGAATTGAAGAGAAAGCTGGATGCTATTTTTTCTAACCTTGCCCGCAACCGAAAGGTAGGCGATAGTATAGAAAACATTCGCCAAAAGGTATTGGAAGAAGTAAACAACAAACTAAAACTTGCCAAAATACAAAGCGACCTTGCCAAGAAAAACGCCCAAACGCTCCAGCTAGAGCAAAAAGCCGCTAAAGCACGCAGCCAACGAAACAACCTTATATTTGGTTCTATAGCTACTATTTTGCTGCTGATAGCCATTGCCTTTTTCATGTTCAATCGTCGCAACCGTAAACAAAATAAGTTACTGGGCGAAAAGGTCACCGAGATTAACCGAAAGAATGAAATGCTGGAGGAGTCTAAGACTATTTTGGACAGAAAAAATGCCCAGCTGAGCCAACAACGCCACGAAATGGAAAGGCAACATACCAAAATTACTGATAGTATACGGTATGCCTTGACTATCCAAGAGGCCATATTGCCCGCTCAAGAGTTGATCACTGCCGCTTTTAAAGACCACTTTATATTATATAAACCCAAGGATATTGTAGGGGGTGATTTTTATTGGTTTGCCCAAAAAGGTGACAATTACATTATTTCGGCCATTGACTGCACTGGACACGGGGTACCAGGAGGGTTTATGACTATGATTGGCAATACTTTGCTCAACCAAATTGTAAAAGAAGACAACATTACTGATCCTAAGGAGATATTGACCCAGTTGAACATAAAAGTAAAGGAGACCCTCAAAGAGCAAGTAAAAGACGAAGGGCGCGATGGTGACGGAATGGATCTGGGGATATTAAACTTTGACATGGTAAACAAAACAGCTACTTTTTGTGGCGCCAAAACGCCTTTATTTTATGTAAAAAACGGCGAGATTACCTACCTTAAAGGCACCAATATATCAATAGGTAGTACGCTTTCGCGGAAGAAAAAAGAGTTTAAATCACATACCATTACTTTTGAAGAAGGCGACCAGTTTTACCTGGCTTCTGATGGTTTTCAAGACCAACTGGGGGGACCCAATAATGGAAAACAAAAGTTTTTGAAGAAAACTTTTATTGCGCTCATTGAAGAGGTAAGTGTGTACCCTTTAGAAGAACAGGTTCAAAGGTTTGAAGAGGCACTTGCTAAATGGCAAGGGGCAGGCGACCAAACTGATGACATTGTTATTTTAGGGCTAAAGGTATAAATAGTCGAGAGTTGGTAGACCGTAGTCGGGAGCTACTACAGGCTACAAGCCTTCATCGACAAACGCACCTTGGTGTGCAAGCATTTACGTTTTAGCAGGTTGATTTTTTAGCAATTTATAAAACCCGCAAATAGAAGGCTATAGCGTGGGGGCACTCGTTGAATTGTGCTTTTTGAAAAATTTACTACTGATAATTGGTGAGTGAAAAATCATAAATACGATTTTGCGAAAACTACCAAAAACATCTTCAATTCAGTTTTACTCCTACTACCAATATATCATCGGTTTGTGGATAGCCCAGCATCCACTCTTGAAGCATAATCTCTAACAGCCTTTTTTGCTCATTTACTGGTTTGGCTGCCAAACCTATCAGTCTCTCTCTTAACCTTCGTTTCATCATTTTTTTGCCTTCTTTGCCCCCAAATTGATCTTGATAACCATCTGAGTACATATAAAACACAGTAGGTACTGAAATATCTATAGTGTGTGCGGTATATTTCACCACCGCTTTGGAACTACCAGACTCGGTATTGATTCCATAAATATCGCCCCTGATTTCTGTAAGTTCACCGTTTTGCACCAGTACCAAAGAGTTTTTTGCTCCGGCAAAGTACAATTGTTGCTTTTGCCTGTCTAATACAGACACCACTATATCCATTCCATCATTTATTTGGGTGTCTTTTGTTTTGAGCAAATAAGGCAAAGTTTCGTTCAAAGCATTGAGAATTTCGTCAGGTTTGGTTATTTTTCTTTGTACTACTATATTCGACAACGCCTGAGAACCCAGCATAGTCATGAAAGCACCTGGTACCCCGTGTCCGGTACAGTCACCTACAATCAATATTTGCAAATGCTCTACCTCTTCGCACCAGTAAAAATCGCCCGAAACTATGTCACGAGGTTTGTATAACACAAAGTGTTCAGGAAAAACCTTTTGCATACGTTCCTCGAACGGCAAAATAGCTTCCTGAATACGTTGAGCATAGCTAATGCTACTCATAATATCGTCGCGTTGTATTTGTACTGTTTCGAGCGTGTCCTGCAAGGTTTCATTAATGGCATTGATTTCTTCATTGGCGGCACTTATTTCAGCGTTCGATTCTTGCACCTCTTGATTAAGCAGCATCAACTCCTTGCGTTGCCTTTCAAGATCATCCTTTTGTTTGGTGAGCTTTGCATTTAATTGTTTTTGTCGTTGGCGGCTTCTAAAAATAAACATGGTAAACAATGTAATGGCCACAAGTACTATTACTGCAAACCAACCCAAATTTCGATAAAGCCGCTTTTTGAGCACTTCTTTTTCTCTTTTTGCTTTTTCGTTTTCCAACCTTGTATTGAGTATTGCCTTTTCTTTGTCTTGTACAAACCTGAGCGAATCGGTTTGTTTTTCAAACCCAAATTCGGCTTCCATCCGGGTCAGCTTTTTAGTATTGGTTTCATTAAATAAGCTATCAGACATTTGTTTAAACAATTGATAGCTTTGGTAGGCATTGGCAAAGTCACTAGTAGCAGCATATACTTTTGCCATTAGCTCAGCTCCTTCTTTTACAAACACCAGGCTCCCCTTTTGTTTTGCCATATTTACACCACTTTTTAGGTTTTTGAGTGCCTCCAGATAATCTTGTTGATGATAGTTTACTCTGCCCAGCTCTACATAAGCTTGAGCTGTCCAGGCTTTTTCCCCCAACTTTTTATGGGTGGTCAATGCTTGGGTCAGGTACTCTTTGGCTTTGGCATATTGGCGCTGCTCCAGCCAAACTTTCCCTAGGTTGATATAAGAGTTGGCAATGCCACTTTGGTTTTTATTTTTTTTCCTAATGTCCAACGCCAGTTGCAAATACTCAAGGGCTTTATCGTACTTTTTTTGCTCCTGATACACTACCCCTATGTTGTTGTAACTATACGCCATTCCACGCTCGTTTTTAATTTCCTTTTTGATTTCAAGCGATTTAAAATAATAGTCCAACGCTTTGGCATAGTTGTTTTGGTTGCGGTGAATATCGCCCACGTTGTTATAAATAATGGCTTCTCCTGACTTATTACCTATTTCCTGCAATATTTTCAACGACTTAAGGTAGTGTTTCAAGGCTTGGGAGTAATTCCCCTGCTCGTCGTATATAATTCCTATATTGCCATAGCCATAAGCCACTCCCATTTTATTATCCAGCTCCTCATCTATCTTTACCGATTTAAAATAATAGTCTAATGCTTTAGGATAGTTTCCTTTTGCCTCATAAACATTGCCTATATTGTTATACAATGCCGACACACTAATTTTGTCGTTCAACGACCGATCTATCAACAATGCCTCTTGGTAATACTCCAGGGCTTTGTCATAATTACCTTGCTTTTGGGTAACCAAGCCCACCCTATTATACATCTTAGACAGTTCTCTTTTTATCTGATGTTTTTTGCTCAAAGCTATTCCTTTGCTATACACCTCCAAAGCCTTGTTGTTATTACTTACTCGTTCGTACAACAACCCGATATCATAATAAGTCTTTACTTGATACACAGGTGTAATACCCTCAGTATTCAATGATTTTCCATAATACTCTAAAGCTTTTTTTTCCTCTTTTTTTGACCGAAACACATTACCCAAGCCGTTATTTGACCTTACTATACCTTCTGTATATTTGGCTTTTTCTGATTTTGCCAATGCCTTCTCCAGGTATAGTTTTGCTTTAGACAAATTGCGCTGGCTTTGGTATAAGCTACTTAAATACAGGTAACTATCTACTTCTCCTCTTACATAGTCGTTTTTTTGAGCAAGATCCAGTGCTTTTGCGGTGTATTTCAACACATTGATAGAGTCGGCATTCAGCGCATACTCTTTAGCAATGCCATTGTATAAGTCTGTTTTTTGGGTATCTGATAAGTCTGTATTGAGTAATTGTTGGAGAGAGTCTATTGTAGCTTTATTTTGACAAACTACTTGAAAGCATGCCCAAAATAAGAAAAAAATAGAAAAGTATATTTTCATAAACACCTGTGTTTTCGTAACCTTTCGTAAATGCCTTTTTATCTTTCAAACATAGCATAAACCATTCGATATATTATAACCAAGAAAATTTTGGATGAAAACTGTCCTGTGCCACTGACAGCTCTATACTATAAGGATATGTGCTGTAAACCCTGGTTGCTACTATAAGCTTCTGGATTCACAGGCAATAAAAATACAAAAAAAAGGCAATTAAGAAGCAATATTGTACAATAAAGAGTCAGGAATAGATCACAAATAAAACCTTATTACCCTTCATTGTTACTGTTTGCTCCCCAAAAGCCTTTCAAATTTGCGCAGTATGAACTGCTTAGTTCAAAAATAACTGTGCTTTTCTCTTTTTCCAGACAAAAGTGATGGTCGTTTGATTTTTGGTAGCATCATAACTTAGCGTGATGCTTTTCTTGTCAATCTTCTCTGCTTTCTTAATCGTGGTAAACTTTTTATGATGAATCACCAGGGTCACTTTTCGGTGTTTGGGAGCATTAGGGTAACGATGCTTGCTACGGTTAAACTCTATCTCATAATGACCAGCTTCCTGCTCTGCCTCAAACTCTAGCAACTCGTATTTTTTACGCTTTAGTGCCTCCGCATCTTTTCCATCGTCTTCATACATTTGTCCGTCTTGTTCTCCTTTTAGGTCTTTGTCAAAATAGTAGTGTATAATGAGATTTTCAGAACTATAAGCACTGGTATTGCTCAGGTGGGCTACCATCGGCACAAAAGCTCCTCCGCGTACAAATACTGGAATTTTGTCGGGGGTTACAGCAATAGTAGTGGTGGTTCCACCCTTGTATACTTTGTTGCTCCAGAAGTCTGTCCAATTGTACCCTTTCGGGAAATACACCTGCACTTTGGTTTGTCCTTTTTGCAATACTGGAGCTACCAAAAAATCGTTGCCCCACAAGTAGTTTTTATTCTCTTGGTATAGCTGAGCATTGTTGGGCTCTAAAAAAAACAAGGGGCGCATCAGTGGTGTACCTTTGGTAGCATTTTCATAAGCCAGGGTATAGTTATACGGCAGCATTTGGTAACGAAGCTTTATAAACTCACGCACTATTTTTTGGGTAGAATCGGCATAATAAATTGGCTCAGAAGGTACTGCTTCTTGTGAATGTGGGCGGTAAATAGGTTGAAAAACACCATACTGTAGCCAACGGGTATACAGCTCTGGGCTAAGTTTTCCTTCGGCAAAACCACCCAGGTCGGAGTGCATATAGCCCACTCCTGCCAACCCCATATTGAGGGTAAGTGGAATCTGTGACTGTAGCCCTCCCCAAGTACGGCTCACATCGCCCGACCACGGAATCAACCCAAAGCGTTGTGATCCGGCAAAGCCTGCCCTCATCAATATAAATGGTCGTATACGAGAATATTCTTTTTGGTAGCCTTCGGCAATGAGTTTAGCCCAGTAGTGCCCATAAATATTGTGCACCTCATCTGCCTTGCCTTGAGTATGCCTCATTCCAGCCGGATGCATTTCAGGTTCGCCCAGGTCGCCCCACCACCCGTGCACTCCAGTATCAATATGTTTTTTGTATTGTGCCCAAAACCATTGCTGAGTAGCTGACTGAAAAATGTCTAACAACCCGGTTTTACCAAAATAAAAATCAGGAATAATAAAAGGCTTGCCTTGTTTATCTTTGGTTAGTAAACCTGCTTTGGAAATATGCCCAAAATTTTTGGAGTCAGTGAGCACAAAAGGCTGGGTAATTAATACAGTGTGAATATTTTGCTTTTGGAGGTCGGTTACCAGTCCCGCACCACTTTTCCAGTGGGGGGTATACCAGTCAAAGTCACCCATTGCTACCGACTGTTTAATTTCGCCCTTGCCATACCAGTAATGATCTAAAATGACGGCATCGAGCGGAAAGTCTTTTGCCTGATAAGCTTTTACTACTTTGCGTACTTGTGCTTCGTTACGGTAGCCATAGCGGGTGGCAATATTGCCCAATGCCCAACGCGGAGGCAAAGGCTGCCTTCCGGTAAGTGCAGTATAATGCTCTACCACTTGAGTAAGCGTTGGCGCAGCAATTAAGTAATAAGTCATTTTGCCACCAATGCTCTCAAAAGTCAGTTGATTTGGGTTGGTTTTCCCTAAGTCAATCACTCCTTTAGGAGCATTGTCAAAATAGATGGAGTACTTTTTAGAAGACAACACCAAAGGAATATTATACCCCATTAGTTTCGATTGGTTACTGTAAGCATAGTGGGCTTTATTGTATAGCTCCAGTCGATACCCTCGCCTATTCATTGGCAAAGCCCGTTCTCCAGTACCAAACAACTGTTCTTTTTTGTCAAGATTAAAGGCAAAACCTTTGAGGTAACCTTGCTTACCCTTGGTTTCGAAATACCCAGCGGCTTCGCTGGTTATCAGTTGTTTGCCCCGATAAAACTTTAATTGAAAAGGTGTTTTTTGAATAATTACTTTCAAAGCTGAGGTACTCCACTCAAGCGTTTGACTGGTATTTTTAAGGCTTATTTTAGTGCCTTGGGGCTGTAGTACAACCGCATGCGAAGAATCGGGATTTTGAAAACCCTTTTTCTCAAAAGACACTTCTATAATATAAGGGGTAAATGCCCGGAGGCTGAGTACACCATCATTAGTTTGTATATTTAAGGTATTTTGAGTGCTACGATGGCTTTTGTATTGTCGTTGAGGGTTTTGAGCGTACACATATTGCCCCAACAACAACAGACTCCACAGCAAAACCACTGCAGTTTTAGTATGCTTAGTCATTGTTCTATAAAAGTTGTGATTTTTCTAATTAAGTAATGGACAAAAAATAAGCTACCCCAGTCAACAGCACCTTGAGCAGATGCACTGCTTCAAAAATTTCACCCTGTAAAGGACTACCGAAGCTTTGGCTCCAGATTATCGAAATTACCAGCTATGACAGTACTTTTTCGTTTGTGCACCAACAAGGTATTGGGTTTCTTTGGAACACCTTTATTTTTTCCATTTTACTAAGGAATAAATGTACAGAAAAAGTTTTAAATCTCCTCAATATTGATCAAATCAGATGTTTTTTTACTTCTATTTGTAAATAGAAAGATATTCGAAGCTCTTTACATTCAAACTTTTATCTCGCCCAGAAATTCACTATATTTCTGTGAATACCAATAAGTAAGCTGCACAACCCTATATAATGATTATTTATAACCGAACATATATTGAGCAACATAAGAATTCCCACGAGTTTAAATCAGTCAAAAAAGCCTTCGATTGGTTTATCAAACATACCTACCCTACGCTCAACGCCCAACAAAAAAAGAAGCTAAAGAAAGCAAAACGTGCCCACAAAAAAGGGCATAAATTGTCGATTAAACGAATGAAAAAAATCTTGCAAACCTATGGTGAGTTTGAAGTAGTTTACCGTTTTAAAGCCCCTGGTTGAGCAGTTATTATCGTTTTTTTGACGCAATGAAGGAAGGGATAAAACTGGCTTTTGAAGCTAAAAAAGGCTATATTTACTTTAGATTTCAGAAGAAATTAAGCCCAAGAGGTTCTGTTTGACGACACACCTCAAGGGCTATTGTTAAATTAAAAAATATAACAATGCAAGATAATCAAAATTTACAGGCGCAACCAAATCAAACCCCCGAACAGAAAGCAATTTCTCTGAGGATAGAGCACTTGCTTATTTTTCAGCTGAGTCTACGTCATCGGCTTGAGAAATTTGCCTTTGATGCTGACGATATTCTGGAGTTGATGCCCCGCACCACTCAACCATACAACAGACAATCAGTACAACAAGCAAGTAGTCAACTACAAGCCATGCGCAAAGAGCTGGACTACCTTATCAACGAAGTAAACCTCTGTGCTGGCTTGATTCCGCTGGATGAAGTTGATTGATATAAGTTGCTCTTGATTAAGGAACGTGATCGGGCTGTTTTATTAAATGTATGATGAGTATCTTGCTAATAATAAGCGAGTTAGATGTTTACTAGATGAAGAGTAATTTCATTAACTGAGTCTCTAACGCCCATAAAGGGCTTGAGTAGACATTAGAAATATTAGGAACTAGTCTAAGTAATTATTATAAATCTAATTATCAATGAGTTATCCATCATACATTGTGAAAAACAGCCCGTGATCGCAATAACTGTCCGGTTTAGAACATATCCTCTTTACTGACTTTCGTTACCCCGGCAGTTCCGCCGGGACTATGAGCTTTTATTGTCCGTAGCTATGGCTACGCCCGCAAAAAGTGCCTCAGTCAGCCTTGAGTTTATGCCCTCAATCTCGACACTTATTTTGAACATGTTCCTAAATAAAAAGAGACTGTCTCCTAAAGCAACTCATACCAAATTTTATTTGGCTTAAGTTTACTATGAAACAGTCTCTTTTTAGTCTTGATAATTGGGTAAAAACTATGCTTCTACCTGGTTTACTACGATTTTTTCCATCACATCACCCTCACGAATAGTGTCTATCACTTCAAGTCCTTCTATTACTTTACCAAACACTGTGTGTACACGGTCGAGGTGCTGTGTGTTTTGGCGATTGTGGCAAATAAAGAATTGTGAACCACCAGTATCTCTTCCACGGTGCGCCATAGACAACACCCCTTTATCGTGGTATTGGTTGTCGCCATCCAACTCACAAGCAATGCTATAGCCTGGTCCTCCGGCACCTGTGCCATCTGGACAACCACCTTGTACTACAAAGTTTGGGATCACACGATGAAACGCCAAACCATCGTAATAACCTTCATTGGCAAGTTTTATAAAGTTAGCTACTGTCCCGGGAGCGTCTTTTTCAAAAAACTCTACTTTCATTACTCCCTTATTTGTATGAATGTCTGCTGTTTTCATATCAATTTTTTGTTTGTAATTTATTGGCAAGGTAGGAGATTCGAAAGATAGATAAAAACTTTGCCCGCATCTTAAGGGGTGGTAACCAAATAAATACGCATTTTTAACCTCAGTTTTACCAGCCACACTTCATTAAAATTTATTTTGTAAGCAACTGTCGTGGTGCCATGCCCTTGTTGCCTTGACCAACCAAAACACATTTTACCATAACACTCTTTTTTATAGACTATTCACCTCTTAACACTAGTTTAACAGAGATTTTCTCCCCTAAAAGAATCTTATTGCCGATATATTGTTTACTTTACCACAAGAACTCCTCTCAGCTTTTAATAATGCGCTACAAACCATTCATTTTGTCTATTGACTTCAAGATTGTTTAGCTAAAGTAGGGAGCATTTCTCACGGCTGGCGCACGCATCCCGCGTGTGTTCCTAACACATTAAGATCAAGTAACTTTAAAAGGTGCTTATTTTTAATTGAAGGTGTTGTCTATCAATAGTCCATAGCATTTAGTCCGTAGTCCATAGCGGATTCGAGTAAATGTTTACCCTATTAATCACTGTAAACCAATGGCGTATATTAAATTTGCGTACTTGCTTTATTTTTCAAAGGGTTTCAGTTTTACGTCTAAATTAAATAGTTTTTAAACTTATAACCATTTGATAACCGACCAACGGGAGCTCACCGAAGGTAATCAGTAATCAACTTTGACTAAAATCACTGAGGAGTATTGGCCTATCAGTAATTTAAATAATTCAACTGAAAAGTTAAGTTGACGCTAATACGATAAGAAATCGGGGCTTTGAAGCTGTCCGATTTAGAACATTGTTACTAAGTACTCAATCATCCATTATGAAAAAGATATTTCCACAATTTTCACTAGCGCTGTACACGTTTTTACTCCTGTTTTTTGTGAGTGCCTGCAAACAACCCACTTCAGAAAACAAACAAACTCAAAAAACGCCCCTACTTACCGCTGGTATGTGGCGTGCTACTATACAAACTCCGGGAGGCAAATTGCCCTTTCAGTTAGACATCAAAAAAAACGAGGAAAACCAACAATATACTGCCCATATCATCAATGGCGAAGAACGCATTTTACTTGATGAATTTGAGTTTGTAAAACCTGATTCGGTCAAGATTACTCTGCACGTGTTTGATGCTTACCTTACGGGTAAAATCATTGATGGGAGGCGTATCAAGGGTTTGTGGATAAAAAACGGGCTCAAAAAACCTTATGAGGTAGCGTTTGAAGCTGAACACGGCAAAAACTACCGTTTTGCTCCTGTAGCTGATGCCAATCAACCATTGGTTGACTTTAATGGTAGGTGGCAGGTAGAGTTTACCAAAAAAGATGGGAGCACATATCCGGCTATAGGTATTTTCAAACAACAAAAACGTAAGGTAACGGGTACTTTTATGACTACTACTGGCGACTACCGTTATCTTGAGGGACAAGTAAACCAAGCTGGTGAGCTACAAATTAGCGCCTTTGATGGCAATCACGCTTTTTTGTTTCAAGCCACCCAACAAGGCGACAGTCTCAAGGGGCAGTTTTGGCATGGTAAAAGTGTATACGAAAGTTGGACAGGGATAAAAAACGCCCAAGCTAAATTACCTGATGCCAACAGGCTTACTTACCTAAAACCTGGTCACGACAAGCTTGCGTTTAGCTTTCCTGATATGTTGGGCAAAAAAGTATCGTTGAATGACCCAAAGTTTAAAAATAAGGTGGTGTTGGTACAAATATTTGGCACTTGGTGCCCCAATTGTTTGGATGAAACGGCTTTTTTAGCTCCCTGGTATGACAAAAATAAAAGTCGTGGGGTAGAAATTATCGGTTTGGCTTATGAACGCAGCCCTGAGTTTGCGAAGGCGAAAAAACGCATTGAGAAGATGATTAAACGGTATAATATAGGGTATGACTTTTTATTTGCGGGGCATAATGATAAAAAAGAAGCCGCGAAAACATTGCCAATGCTCAATCATATTTTATCTTTTCCTACCACCATTTTTATTGACCGCCAGGGCAAGGTACGTAAAATACACACAGGGTTTAACGGCCCCGGAACAGGCAAATATTATGAGGATTTTAAAAGAGATTTTAAACAAACAATGGATGAGTTAATCGCTGAAGGGAAAAGTCAATAATTATTATACTAACTGAAGTTACGCAGACCTACTTATTTTGATGGTTATATGGCTTTATTGCTCAATGGTTTGGCTACGCATTGCGCAATAAAGCCATTCAACAATAGAAACAGGTGACCTTCAGAAAACTGCGTAACTTGAGATACTAAGTAATTGACTAAAAAGTACCTACAAAAAAAACACACCCCAAAAACAATGATTTTTGGGGTGTGTAGGTGCTTGCTTTTTATGGAAAAATTAAACTTTTTAGAATGTCTAATTTTATTTATAAGGTAAATCAACTATGCTCTTGTCTATGTATACAACATATATTAGTATAAAGTCAATCAGTTTAGACTAAACAACTTGATATTTCGATAAGTAGCACTATTTTAAGGTTAAACATAACACTTATATTATGACTACTTTGTCATAAATCTCCTTGATAAAAATGAAAACTTTAGAATATAGTAGGGTTTTTGTATATTAACTTTTAAGAATAAGCTAAAACAAGTCATGTCAATGTATGCTTATTCAACTAATATTGAGATTTACTACTTTTTAGGGCTTTTGCCATGGCTAATAATCAACATCTGGACAACTCGTCTGAAGAGCACTTTCAGACCATACTTGAATTACTCGAAACACTGGACAAAAGCAATATCATTGGTGCGTTTCAACTCTCCGAAAACACCTCTAATCTTTCCATTGATATCCTTTCTTACCTTTTTGCTATCTCACTTTTTTTTCCTGACGATTTTGTGACTGAACAGTCCAGATTAATTGTTGAAAACAGTCTGGCTTCAAGCTCCGATGTGTATGCCCTCAGTTATAACTTTGACCTGGAGTACCATTTGGACAATGAGTCAAAGCTTTCTGATTTTTTGTCTGAACTACACTTTGAGTTTAACCTTAACTCTTCTATTGTGGGCAATACTGCCTTGCGGTTATTGAATACAGGTTGGATGTTTTGCCTCCAGCAACAAACTGCTAGTGCCGACCAACTACAGGATTGGATTCATAATCGGGAGCTTTCGCTTGATAACCTCGACATTGAGGAGGTGCCTGCTGCGGTGGGTGGGCTTACTAATTTAAATTTTCTATTTCTTGAGCTCAATCAATTAAGTACCTTGCCAGACGAGATCAGTAACCTTAAATACTTAAAACGTTTGTACCTCAATGATAATTTTTTCAGTGAGTTTCCTGAATGTATATGCCAACTAGAATATTTGCGCGAATTGCGATTAGAGCATAACAAGATAGAAACCGTTACTCCTTTGATAGGTCTCATGACCAACCTTGAGGTGCTACACCTGAGCTATAATCGTTTGACAACCTTGCCCCCCGAAATTGGTCAATTAAAAAAACTACGACGGGTATGGTTGGTAGGAAACCATTTTTCGGGGGCTGAAAAAGTGAAAGTAAAAAAATTGTTTTCTCCCTCTACAATGATAGAAATTTAAACTACTGCTTCTATGAATAGTTTTAAGTCAATTACGGGTTTGATCATTGCCACATTTTTGTACACCTTGCCGCTACATGCGCAACGCTCTACCCAAGCCATCCAAGAAGTAACCCAAGCCATTGAAGCGTTTAATCAAGCATTTTTAACTGCTGATGTAATTTTTTTAGACCAACACCTTACTGAAGAGTACATTCACTCAAACAGTGGCAGTGCCTTGATTGACAAAAAAGGATGGCTCAATTACATCAAAAAACGACACACCCAACTCAAATCAGGACAACTAAAGGTGCATACTTACCAAATGACCGAACTCACAGTGAAGGTATATGGCAATAGTGCCATTGCCAATGGCCTAATCACTTCCAGTGGTGTTTTTCGAGCTAAAAAATTTAAATCTATCATCCGTGTAACACAGATGTGGGTCAAAGAAAAAAACGTGTGGAAACGTGCCGCTTTTCACGACTCGAAGCTCAGTAAGTAACCTGGTCAAAACTTTAATATGATACCAGCAAACTGTCTGGTGAGTTTCTCTTGATGAAGGGGTGCTATGGGGTTGTTCTTCAAATGAATTGCTTTTAAGCTAGGCATTCGCTGGATTATTTTAGGTAAACTAGTTAACTGATTGCTGTGCAAATACAAATACTGAAGTTTGGTTAACTGCACAATCTCTGCTGGTATTTCGCTCAGTTGATTATCGTATAAATTAAGCTCGGTTAAATTTGTTAGCGCCAACACCTGTTTGGGGAAAACCTTGAACTGATTGCCTCCTAAATACAATTTTTCAATTTTTTTTAACTTTTCAAAACCATCCGGCAAGCCCTGCAATTGGTTATGAAACAAACTCACCCTTTGCAACAACCCAAGTTCACTTACTTCTGGAGGTAGGCGATGCAATTTATTGTACTTCAGGTTCAGCGATTTGAGTTTTTGCCATTGGGCTATTTGTGGGGGCAATTCAGTCAAACGACAATAAGTAATAGATATTTCGATGAGGTTGCGCAGCTGCCCTATTTCTTGGGGTAGCTCAAACAATTGTGAGGTAAGTACAGCCAGTGCCGTAAGCTGGGTCAATAAACCTATTTCGGGAGGCAGTGTCAATACCTCATTACGGTATTGGTTGATCATGAGGCGCTCAAGGCTCTCAAAATGCTGTAAACCAATAAAACTCTCTCTTAAGGGTAGGTTATAGTGTTTTAGATAAGGGTTAAAATTCCATTCACGTAAATGAGGAAAAGCTTCTACCAACCCATACCGAACACACATGGCTTTTTTTCGAAGGGCATCGCTCTCTATTTGCATAAAGTACTCAAGCGCCTTGGGCAATCCTCTGCCTTGAATAATTTGCTCGGCAAGTGCTTCATTTTCTGGTTGCCCATTGCAAATGAGTTTTACAAGATTAAGCACTTCTTCGGGTGTATAGTGAACAGGCATTTGTGATTGTTTACGCTATTAAGGAACGGAAAAAAAATAACCCCCGAATCAAGTTCGGGTGGAGGTGCTCTTTCACCCTGATACTTCATTACTTTTTTTAGCCGTAGCTATGGTTACGCCTGCAAAAAGTGCCTCCTCTCAGAATAAAATCCCTACCTCAAAATCGGTAATTTATTTTTTCACCATTCCTAAAACTAAAAAAGGACTGTCTCATAATAACTTCAACTAAAATATTATTTTGAATATTAACCCCTACCTGCCAGGTTTTTAAAACCGTTTTTTCTTAAAAAAAGAAATTTGGTAATGCTTGAATTATGAGACAGCCCCTTAAAACTTCATTACTTTTAGTTACTTACTTTCGATCAAACCGGCACGACGCAACAAAGCTTCTGGTGAAGGCTCTTTGCCTCTAAAGCGTTTGTACAACACCATAGGGTGCTCGCTGCCTCCTTTTGCTAAAATGTTGTCTTTGAAAGATTGGGCAGTTTTGGAATCAAAAATCCCGTTTTCCTGAAAATACTCATAAGCATCAGCGTCTAATACCTCTGCCCATTTGTAACTATAGTAGCCTGCCGAATAGCCTCCGGCAAAAATATGACTAAAACCACAGCTCATGCTATTGTTTTCTTTGCTTTCGGGAAACAAACGCGTCTCCTCCCCTACCTCACGCTCAAATGTTGCAATATCACCAACATTGCGAGGATCTTGAGCATGCCATGCCATATCTAACCTGCCAAAACTAATCTGGCGAACGGTTTGGTATCCTTGCATGTAGTTTGCACTGTCTTTGATGCGTTGAATCAGGTCAGCAGGAATACTTTCCCCGGTTTTGTAATGTTGGGCAAAAATGTCCAGAGTTTCTTTTTCAAACACCCAGTTTTCCATAATCTGCGAAGGTAGTTCCACAAAGTCCCAGTATACATGGGTACCACTCAGGCTTTCATAATTACCACTTGCCAACATCCCATGCAAAGCATGCCCAAACTCATGGAAAAAGGTCAGTACCTCGTTGAAAGTAAGCAAAGATGGGCGAGTTTCGGTGGGTTTGGTAAAGTTGCATACAATAGACACATGAGGGCGCTGCTCTTCCTCATTGACTACTTTTTGCCCTCTAAAGCTGGTCATCCAAGCACCATTGCGTTTGCCTTCTCTTGGAAAAAAATCAGCATAAAACACAGATACATGGCGCCCCTCCTCATCTTCTACCTCATACGCCTTTACCTCTGGGTGATACACCGGAATATCGGCATTGGCTTTAAAGTTGAGCCCATATAGTTTTTTTGCTACTGCAAAAATACCCTCAATCACCTTATCCAACTCAAAATAAGGCTTGAGCATTTCGTCGTCAATATTAAACTTCTCTTTCTTGAGTTTCTCAGAGTAATAGGCATAATCCCAACGCTGCATTTCCTCTATACCATCCAGTTTTTTGGCATAAGACACCAATTCTTGCATCTCTTTGTCAGCTGCGGGTTTGGCATGCTTGAGCAAGTCGTTCAAGAAGTTTTCTACCACCTTGGGGGTACTTGCCATGCGTTGCTCCAGCACAAAATCGGCGTGGGTAGCATACCCCAATAGGTTGGCTCTTTCATAACGCAGGCGCGCAAAGTCTTTTACTATTTTTTGGTTATCGTTGTCGTTGCCTTGACACCCTCTTTTGGCGTAAGCCTTGGCAAGTTTTTCTCGCAATTCACGCTTGCTGGCATAGGTCATAAAGGGCACATAACTTGGGTATTGTAAAGTAAACACCCACCCTTCTTTTTCCATTTGCTTTGCCGTCATTGCGGCCGCCTCACGCACTTGGTCTGGTAAACCTTCAAGATCTGCCTCATCAGTTAAATGCATAGTATACGCATTGGTATCTGCCAATACGTTTTGCCCAAACTGCACCGAAAGCTTCGACAACGCTACATCTATTTCCCTTAACTTTTGCTTATCTGTATCATTTAAATTTGCTCCATTACGCACAAAACTCTTATAAGTTTTGTCTAACAAAGTAGTTTGCTCTGCCGATAGACTCAAGGCTTCTTTTTGTTCGTATACCGCTTTGATTCGAGCAAATAAAGCTTCATCCAACAAGATGTCGTTGCCGTACTCGGTAATCATTGGAAAAATATCTTTTGCCAACTCCTGAATCTCTGGGCTGGTTTCGGCACTATTGAGGTTCGACAATACTCCTGCTACAATATTTACTTTAGACCCGGCACGCTCCAGGGCTTCTACGGTATTGACAAAAGTAGGAGCCTCTGCATTGTCAGTAATGGCTTTTACTTCTGCTTTACCTTCTGTCATTGCGGCTTCTATGGCAGGTTTAAAATGCTCCGTTTTGATTTTATCAAAAGGTACCGTTTCAAAAGGTGTATCAAATTTCTCTAAAAAAGGATTCATAGACATCTATAATATCAATTTATGTTTTTGTCAGTGTTATAAAGTTCAAGATAGTGATTTCTTGTAAGCCAGTCAAAAGTTATAGTGATGCTATACAATGGTACTGACGTGTATTATACCCCTTTCTTTTTGTAGAAAACCACTAGCCAACCTTCGTTGATGGTGTGTTTTTCCATAGTATAAAAGCTCAGGAAGTTAGGCACGAAAAAATTGCGTCTTTGGTTGCCCAATTGTATAACCAACTCTTGCCCTACGCTGGTTACACGGAGGTCTTCACTCCCTTCTTCTACAAAAGGCAAGTGGATTTTTAACAAATAACGACTGCCATTTTCAATGATTTGAAAAGGGGACTCGTTGTACAAAGGCTTTGAAGGATCGCTGTCGGGGTAAAGCAAGGTAGCGATGGTTTTGAGCAAATCGATTCCAAAAACTTCTTCCCCCAAATGTTTTACCTGTGCAATAGGCAGCGGATCAAAACTTTCTTCTATAGTTTGTAAGTACTTCTTTTGGCTCTGAATGTATTTATGGAAAACCGAGTCGGCATCCATTTCTGGAAAGATGCGGTTAATCACCACTGAGTCTACCGGATACCCATACATTTGCAAGTAAGTATAAGCACGTTTAGCTTCTTTGATCACCATTCGCTCCGGGTTTACCACCAAGCGAATAGAGCATATTTCGGGGTTGCTCATGAGTTTTTGCACCTTTTGCAACTTATTAAAAAGCTCATCCAGTTCTTCATACCCTTTGTCTATAGGAATACCCGTAACTCCCCGTACCATAGACCCCACTGCTTTGATGGCATATTTCTGAAAAGGAAATGCTTTGCTCAACCACCACTGGCTCACTTGTGGAATGGTAAGTAAAGTAAGGGTTTCGCCAGTAGGCGCACTGTCAATAATTACCACATCGAAGGCCTTTTCTTCATAATACTTGTCTATCCACAAAAAAGCAGAGGCTTCTTCCATACCGGGCAACGCTGACATTTCTTCTGCCACTACCCGGTTTACCCCTTGTAGCTTAAAAATGGCCAACAACATCTCGCGCATTTGTCCCCAGTACTTTTTCATAGAATAATATACATCTAACTCCTGCCCATAGAGGTTTTCTTGAATAAGGGTAGGCTCAGGCTGTAGCTTTACGTCTAGGGCATCGGACAGGCTGTGCGCCGGATCGGTAGAGATTACCAAGGTTTTATACCCCATTTCGGCGGTTTTTACGGCAGTGGCGGCGGCTATGGTAGTTTTGCCTACCCCACCTTTTCCAGTATAAAGTAGTATGCGCATATTATTCTCATATTTGCAAGTAAAATATCACCTGTTTAACATTCTTAGCACCCTATTTGTTTGTCAATCACTCATTCGTCGATCTACCCAATCTATGATTGTATCAACTTTTTGGGGCGAAAACCAATGGATTTCTTCGTCTCGCCTAAACCAAGTCATTTGTCGCTTCGCATATCGACGACTGTTGCGCTTAAGCAAACGTACTGCCTCGTCCCAATCGTGCTTGTTGTCCATATAGTCAAATATCTCTTTATACCCCACTGTTTGCAGTGCATTGTGGTTTTTGTAAGGGTACAAAGCTTTTACCTCCTCTAACAGTCCTTGCTCCAGCATCAAGTCCATGCGCAAATTAATGCGCTCGTACAACTCTTCCCGGTCACGCTCCAACCCTATTTTTAAAATATTAAAAGGTCGCTGTACTTTATTTTTTTTACGAAACGAAGAATAAGGTTGCCCTGTACTCAAGCACACCTCCAGAGCACGTACTACCCTATGAGGGTTGGCTTGGTCTACCTGTTGGTAATACACCGGATCTAGTTGCTCCAATTGCTGCAATAAAGGCTCAAGCCCTTCTTGCTGGAGCCTCCCCATCAACTGGGCACGAATTTCGGGAGCTACTTCAGGCATTTCGTCTATTCCATCGCACACCGCCTGTATATACAAGCCCGACCCACCCGTAAGGATGGCTACTTGTTTACGGGCAAAAATGTCCTCTAGGCAAACCAATGCATCTTTCTCATAGTCTCCCACATTATAGTCATCCATAATAGACTGAGAATCGATCAGGTGATGAGGAGCTTGCGCCAATTCTTCGGAGGTAGGCTTGGCGGTTCCTATAGCCATTTCACGGTAAAACTGTCGGGAGTCGGCAGACACTATCTCAGTGTCGAAATGTTGCGCCAAACGAATACACAAGGTTGTTTTACCCACTGCCGTAGGCCCTACCACTACCAGCAAGTATTTGTTGAGATTGGTCAATTGTAGCTTATTTTGTAATGATTTAACTATATTTGAGTAATATCAAAAGTCCATAGCAATGACAGGTTCAAGCTTTAAGCAACCAGCTTCGAGTTAGTCCTTGTTTCATTAGCAACTAACAAGTTGATAACTTACTTATTTTTAAGCATTTATAATTTTGTTAATTAAAAGTCCCTGACAAGGGTAAGCATCAAACTAACAAATTCATAACCCATTGAAAATAAGTTTACTATGATTTTATTAGTTGCCTATGAACCGAATCTACAGCAGTTTGCTCAATGCAGTTAAACAGGGTGTAGCTTGCGACTTGTCGCTTGAAACTTGCCCCTGTGGACACTTCAAACTTACACCTACCAACGCTATGGGCTACTGTAATATCAAAGATTAAAGAATAGAAGGCAATCAATTCGCCGTATTTTTTCTGTGAACTTATCTTGAATTTTACCGGGTACACAGCATTGTAATGCTTTTTGCCCAAACAAGACGAGTTCTGTTTGTGTGTCTCTATACCCCCAAACTCTGATGAATCAAGAGAATAAACCAGTCACCGAAGATTTGATGCAGGAAATTGCACAACTTCGTCAGGAACTTGACCAACTCAAGCGCAATGGTACCCCATCGGCCAACCATAGTTTTTACAAAGAAATGTTTAACTCAACTATTGACAGCATTTTTATTTGTGATGACGACGGGATGATTATTGACGTAAACGAAACTACCCTGCATACCCACCAATGCCAGCGCGAAGATATTGTAAATAAAAGTGTCAAGGCGTTTTGTGATCGTTACCAATACGATTTTCAGGCGATTCAACAGGGCATTCAAGACGCTTGGGAACAAGGTACGGGTAAAGTAGACTTACAGGTCTTAAACCGCCACAACCAATTGATTTTGCGTGAATTGGTGCTCAAAAAAATGATGTATTTATCTCAACAAGAGGTAGTAGTGGCTTTTGGCAAAGCGTTGTATCAATCACAAATTTCTCAAAAAATTATCAGCGAAAGTGAGTCTCAGTTTCGCACCATTGCCAACCACGCCCCAGTGTTGTTGCGTATGTCGAACCCCCAACACCAGTTTTATTTTTTCAGCAAACAATGGCTTGAGTTTACAGGCAAAACTGTAGAAGAAGAAATCAATGAAGGTTGGCTAAAAAATGTGCACCCCACTGACTATGAGGGGGTAAAAAATCATTTGTTGAAGTCGTTTGAAAAACAAAAAAAATATGAGGTAGTATATCGTTTGCTCCGCCACACCGGACAATACCGCTGGATTGTAGAAAAGGGGGTGCCTTACCTCGACGCACGCAACCACTTCAGGGGATATATAGCGTCAGCGGTAGATATTACAGAACAAAAAATGGCAGAAGAAGAAGCCAAACGCATCCAGCTGATCAAGGAGACTAAGACTCGGTTTCAGGAAGCATTGGAAGGGGTAAACCTGATGGGGATTAGTGTAACCACTGATGGTACAGTTACTATGTGCAACAACTACTGGCAAAAAGTAACGGGGTATACTAAAGAGGAGATTGTAGGCAAAAATTACTTTGACCTGTTTGTACAGGAAAGCGAGCGCCCCGAACGGTGGAATGAGTTTGATAAGACCCTGCAAAACGGGGGTTTTTGGGAAACCTCAGAGCGTACCATTCTTACTAAAACTGGTGATGTGCGCTATATTCAGTTTAACTCGGTAATATTGAACAATGAAAAAGGAGAACTGGGTGGCTTGACCAAGGTAGGCAAAGACATTACTGAAAACCGCAAAGTAATGAAAGCACTCAAACAAAGTAATGAAGCACTGCAGGACTTGTTTGACAATTCTAACGACTTAATTTTTATTTGCTCTATGCGGGGTAAGTTTTTGTTTGTAAACAAGACTTTCAAGAAAAAAACCGGGTATACCAATAAGGAGCTTAAAAAGATGAATATTCTTGATTTGCTCCATCAAGACACCAAAAAATCTACCCTTAGTACAGTCAAAAGCATCATACAAGGCGAAACGGTATATAATTTCATCACCATCTTGTCGCACAAAGAAGGGGGTAATTTGTATTTAGAAGGCAGTGTTACTTGTCGTTTCGAAGATGGTAAGCCTACAGCAATGCGAGGCATATTACACGATACCACAGATAAGATACGCGCCGAAAAAGCCCAGACTCTGTACTACAGTATTGCCAACCTGACGGTACGCAGTAAAAATATGAATCAGTTTTATCAAAGCATTCACCGGGAACTGGGCAATGTGATTCAAGCCAAAAACTTTTATATCAAACTGTATGACTCTGACCACCGCCAAATGAGTTATCACTATTATGTAGATGAGGCTTTCGCCAGCGGAGGATTAGAAATACGCCAAAACAAAACCGATAAAGGACTGGCTGAGTATGTGGTGGAGTCTAAAAAAGCTTTGTTTCTTTACGAAGAAGAAATACAGGCATTGGCTGAGGCTGAAGGCTTGATTTTATCGGGTCCTGCTCCTAAAATATGGATTGGGGTACCACTCAAGTTTGAAAATGAGGTAATAGGGCTAATTTCGGTCAAATCGTACCGCGATCGTAATATTTATACCATCAAAGACCTTGAGTTACTCGACTTTGTGTCGGGGCAAATTGCACTGGCAATTCAGCGAAAGCGTAATGAAGCCAAGTTGAGTAGCAAAACTGCCCAGCTTCAGGCTATTTTTGAGAGTAGCTCACACGTGATGTGGTCTATTAACCGTAACTGGAAACTTACTTCGTTTAACCACAACTACGCCGAAACCCTGCAGCGCCAGTATGGAGTATCGCCTACTCTCAATCGGGGGTTGATCCAATTGAGTGCCAAGTTACGTAAAACCAATAACTATAAGGTTTGGCAAAAAATGTATGAGAATGCGTTCAAAGGGGAAACGCAATATTTTGAGATAGAATCGGACACTCAAGATGGTGAAACCTGGTGGCGCGAAGTGTACTTAAACCCTATAAGGTTAGAAGATGGGCGGATAGAAGAGGTTTCGGCAATATCGCACGACATTACCCAAAAGAAATTGGTAGAGCAAGAGGTGATCAGGGCTAAAGAAATTGCCGAGAAATCGCTCAAAGTAAAAGAACGTTTTCTTGCCAATATGAGCCACGAGATACGCACGCCTATGAACGGAATTATAGGAATGATTGACCTTATGATGGATACTCCACTGGAAAACAAGCAGCAAGAATATATGTACACTATCAAAAAGTCGTCAGAGACCTTGCTCAATATTCTCAACGATATT
Organism: Microscilla marina ATCC 23134; assembly: GCF_000169175.1. Lineage (NCBI taxonomy): Bacteria > Pseudomonadati > Bacteroidota > Cytophagia > Cytophagales > Microscillaceae > Microscilla > Microscilla marina. The sequence goes on along the minus strand of NZ_AAWS01000012.1, from coordinate 97,383 downwards.
TTGGACTTGTCGAAACTAGAAGCGGGTAAAATGGCGCTACACCCGAAGCCAATGGACATCCGCTTTATGGTAGAAAAGGTTTACACCTTATTTTTGCAACAAGCCAAAGCCAAAAACAATTTTTTGAGTTATCAGGTAGACCCTAAAATCCCTTATTTTTTGGAGGCAGACGAAACCCGTTTAATTCAGATTATATCTAACCTGATGTCGAACGCTATTAAATTTACCGAAGACGGGCAAGTAGCCATCAAGTTTACGCTTGCTTCTAAGGGCGAACTGTCTGTACACTTATTGGTAGAGGTAGCTGATAGCGGCTTGGGTATATCGCCCGAAGATCAAAATCGATTGTTTAGTACATTTACCCAACTCGACAACTCTTCGTCTAAGTCTTACTCTGGCACTGGCTTAGGGCTTGCCATTTCTAAAGAACTTTGTCGCCTAATGAATGGAGACATTGGGGTGATTTCGGAGATTGGACATGGTAGTACTTTTTGGTTTACGTTTGAGGCACAACCTACCGATGAAAAACCTGAAGGGTATTTGATGGATGATTGGGATTTTTCGTCTAAAGATCATTTTGGCGATTACCGCCCACGAATTCTTATTGTTGATGACAACATCGTGAACCGTAAGGTGGCCAGTGAGATTCTAAATAACGCTGGGTGTATTATTTCGCTTGCCGAAAGTGGTTATCAGGCATTAGATAAGGTACAGGCACACAGCTACGACCTCATTTTTATGGATATTCAAATGCCTGGTATGGATGGGGTAGAAACTACACGCGCAATTAAGGGTTTGGGCATTGAACAACTCCCTCCTATCGTTGCCATGACTGCCTACTCGATGAAAGAAGATCGAGAACGTTTTATGGAAGAAGGTCTGGATGACTATGTGTCTAAACCAGTCAAAGCCCAGACATTGATCCAAAAAGTGCAAGAGTATATTTTGGGTAAAAGTAATGTACCTCAACATTCGGCTACTCAACTACATGAAAGTGAAACGATTACGCTAAAACCTGCTGATACAGAAGTAGATGTGCAACCCATGATTTTGGATATGTCGGTGCTGGGACAACTCAAAAAATATGGTGGAAACGATTTGGTCATAGAGTCGCTGCAAGATTTTGAAAATGAAACCGACCAACTACTCACTGATGCCATGGAGGCTTTTCAGCAAAGTGACTACGAACAGGTACGTAAACATTTGCACACCATCAAGGGTTCGGCAGGTACTTTAGGCATAGTACAAGTAGCCGAATTGTCTGAAACAATGGAAGACCAACTGAAAGTGCAAGATATTACCGACCTGGAAATCAATTTGCAAAAACTACTGCAATATTTCCGCGATTTTCAGGCAAATTACCAAGGGTTGGTGAAGTAATAGAGACAAGCTTTAAGCAAAAGTTGCAAATCCTTGGATGCCGATGAATATCGGGGCTCCAAGTTATGCACTCTACATTGACCTCATCACAACAAGCTGCCCCAATGAATCGGGTTTAAAAACAGCTTCAGTTCACAGGTAGCTAACAAATTCATAGTATGCACGACTGGCGCACGCATCCCACGTGTGTTCCTAACGCATTGAGATCAAGTAGTTCTAAAAGGCACTTATTTTTAACTGAAAGCATTGTTTATCAGATATTTAAAGCCTTCACTTGAAAAGTTAAGTTGACGCCAATGCAATGAATCGGGATTTAGAAATAGATTCGGTTCACAGGTAACTACATTTTTTCTATCACGTTGATTTTTTAACAATTTATAAAACCTTAGTAAGTACTTAAAGAACAAAAAAATACCTGGCAAGTTGCTACAACCTGTCAGGTATAAATATTTAATAAACAATACTCGTATTATGCGTTCAATGCTTCGGCACCACCTACAATCTCTAGGATTTCTTTGGTAATGGCCGCCTGACGAGACTTGTTATAAGTAAGTTTCAACTCTTTCACCAATTCTTCGGCGTTTTCTGTTGCCTGATCCATCGCTGCCATACGAGCGCCATGCTCAGCAGCGTTTGAATCCAAAATACTGCTATACAACTGAATCTTAAGGCTTTTAGGAATCAACTCTTCCATAATTTCTTCTTCCGAAGGTTCAAACAGGTAATCTACCGAATCGCTGTTTTTTTCCTTGATCTCAGAAGAATCCTCTATACTGTCAGCCGAAATAGGTAAAAACTGCTTACAACGAACCGCTTGGGTAATTACATTGATAAATTCGTTGTATATGATCTCTACTCTGTCTATTTCGCCAGATTTAAACTGTTCCAAAACAACCTCTGCAGTATCTTTGATATTGGCAAAGTTTAGGTTTTGAAATACTTCTACTCTTTCCAGTTCGCCTTGAGCATTTCTCTTTTGAGGAAAAATGGTTTTGTACTCACGACGAGCCAAACCTTCACTTGCTTTTTTACCAATAGTTAAAAAAGTAAGGTTGCCTTTAGCCAACTGGTCAGCATATTTATCTTCAGCCAAAGCTACTGCAGCTTTAATAATATTATTGTTAAAAGCTCCACAAAGACCACGATCAGAAGTAATGGCAATGATCAATACTTTCTCTGGTGAGCGATCTTCCATGAACTCACTTGTAAGGTCTTCGCTGCTCATATTTCTGGACAGATTATCAATGATTCCCTTAAGCATAGAAGCATAAGGTCTCATTCCTTCAATCGCGTCCTGCGCCCGGCGAAGTTTTGCCGCAGCTACCATCTTCATTGCCTTGGTAATCTGCTGGGTAGACTTTACCGTACTTATTCTGGTTCTGATTTCTTTTAAGTTTGCCATTGTCTTTTCAGAGGTTCATAGAATAAACAAGCCGCTTGCTGCAAACTGCAGTAAGCGGTTGTTAATCAATTATTTATATCTTTTAGCAATCATTTTGGCAGTTTCTTCAAGAGTATCGGTAATTTTTTTCCAATCGTCTCCCTTAGGTTTGGTTTTCTTGTTACCCAAAGTTGCCATCATTTCTTTATGGTTCAACTGCAATGACTGAAGATATTCTTTTTCAAACTCTTTTACCTTATTAGTAGGCACATCGTTCAACAAACCATTAGTAGAAGCATAAATAATTGCTACTTGCTCTTCTACTCTCACTGGAGAGTACTGACCTTGTTTCAATACTTCCAGGTTTTTACGTCCTTTTTCAATTGTCAGCTGAGTTGCTGCATCCAAATCAGAACCAAACTTAGCAAACGCTTCCAGTTCACGGAATTGCGCCTGGTCTAACTTCAAAGTACCCGCTACTTTTTTCATTGTTTTGATCTGAGCTGCACCACCCACACGAGATACCGAGATACCTACGTTAATGGCAGGACGAATACCAGAGTTAAACAAGTTGGTTTCAAGGAATATCTGACCGTCAGTAATAGAAATTACATTGGTAGGAATATAAGCAGAAACGTCACCTGCCTGCGTTTCAATGATAGGAAGTGCAGTCAAAGAACCACCACCTTTTACCTTGCCTTTCAAAGACGGAGGCACATCATTCATTTGTTGTGCAATGTCATCAGATTCACTGATTTTAGCGGCACGCTCTAACAAACGGCTGTGCAAGTAAAACACATCACCAGGATAAGCTTCACGCCCTGGAGGACGACGTAAAAGTAGAGATACTTCACGGTATGCTACTGCTTGCTTCGACAAGTCATCATAGATTACCAACGCAGGGCGGCCAGTATCGCGGAAGTACTCACCAATAGCAGCACCAGTAAACGGAGCAAAAAACTGCATAGGTGCAGGGTCAGAAGCAGAAGCAGAAACTACAGTAGTATAGCTCATTGCACCAGCATCGGTCAATGATTTTACTACTTGTGCTACAGTACTTGCTTTTTGCCCAATGGCAACATAAATACAGTAAACAGGTTCTCCCCTGTCATAAAATTCTTTTTGGTTGATAATGGTGTCAATCGCTACGGCAGTTTTACCAGTTTGACGGTCACCAATGATCAATTCACGCTGACCACGACCAATAGGAATCATCGAGTCAATCGCTTTGATACCAGTTTGTAGAGGTTCATCTACAGGCTGACGATAAATAACACCAGGGGCTTTTCGTTCCAAGGGCATATCATAAAGCTCGCCTTCGATAGGTCGCTCTCTATCATCAATAGGATTAGCAAGTGTATTTACTACACGACCAACAATTCCTTCACCTACTTTAATAGATGCAATCTCTTTGGTACGTTTTACAGTGTCGCCTTCTTTAATATCAGAAGAATCACCAAACAATACAACCCCAACGTTATCTTCTTCAAGGTTCAATACCAATCCACGTAGTCCGTTAGCAAACACTACTAATTCTCCCGCCTGAACTTTAGATAGTCCATACACACGGGCAACACCGTCACCAATCTGCAATACGGTACCTACTTCTTCTAGTTCGGCCTCGGTTTGAAAGTTAGAAAGCTGTTCTCTTAGAATAGCAGAAACTTCATCGGGTCTAATTTGAGCCATAATTAGTATATTTAAAATCGCCTGTTAAGAACGAAAATCTTGTTTTATTTTTTGTAGTTGACTTTTGATAGAGTTATCTAATTGAGTATCGCTAATGCGAATGACCATACCTCCAATTAAGCTTTCATCGATTTCCTCTTCAATCTTAATTGTCTTGCCAGTTTTTTGCGACAATGCCGCCCTCAACTCTTCTTTCAAAGGATCAGGAAGTGTCACCGTACTAGTGACGTATACTTCTTGAATATTTTTATAAATATTGAACTGCTCGCGAAATGCAACACTAATAGAATACAATACTTCTTCGCGGCTACGACGGGCAAGAATCTCAAAAAGAAGTATCATTACATCTGATACCTTACCTTCAAAGATAGCCTTCAATATTGACAATTTTTTATGTGCACGAATAATAGGATTGTGCATGACGGCAAAAAACTGTCGGTTTTCTTCATTCACTGTCTGGAAAAGCTCCATGTCTTTGTCCACTTGATCCAACGTACCTCTCTCGATGGCCAAATCCATGACAGCCTTGGCATATCGTTGTGCAATTCTGTTATCAGACACCATTATTAATAATTTTGATAGTTTCGCCTAAAAAATTGAATAGAAAATCAAAGAAATACAATGCGTGAATTAGTTAACCTTTAGGTCGTTAATCAATTCCTGCATTAAGTTTTCTTGTTTATTACTATCTGACAATTCACGTTTTAGTAACGTTTCAGCTACTTGTACCGAAAGTGTACTGATTTGACTTTTGATATCAGCTATGGCAGCTTGTCTTTCTTTATCAATAGCCTGCTTTGCTGCTTCTTCAGCATCACCAATGATCTTAGATGCTTTGGTAGTTGCTTCTTCCAGGTTTTTGTCAGCAATTAGTTTTGCTTCCTTAAGTATTCTGTCTTTTTCTATGCGGGCGGCCTCTTCCATATTGGCTTGAGACTTTTTAAGCTCGTCTACCTCTTTGCGGGCAGTCGCGGCTTCATCCAATGCATTTTGGATAGAATCTTCACGATCTCTCAAAGCCTTCATAATAGGCTTCCAGGCATATCGGCTTAAAATGAAAAGTACTACCAGGAAGGTAATCCCTTGCCAGAATATCAGACCAATGTCGGGCGTAACTAAATTCATTTTTATATAAAAGTTTTAGTAATAGACTTATGTAAATAGCAAAATAGCTTAATTAAATGCACTTTTTATAAAAGCTCAATAAGCTTACTCAATTGTGTAGAATTAAATAAAACCCACTCGTTGACCTAGTGTCAACAAGTAGGTTTATTTTGTAAATTATCCTTTGAAAGAAATCAACAAACAGATTACAACACCAAAAAGAGCAACACCTTCAATCAAGGCAGCTGCAATAATCATGTTACGTTGAATGTCTCCAGAAGCACTTGGGTTGCGAGCGATACCTTCAACAGCACCACCACCAATACGTCCGATACCAACACCTGCGCCTAACGCTACAAGTCCGGCTCCGATACCAGCACCCATAATTGCCATACCAGATCCCATATCCATCATGAAGATAGATGAAATAATAGATAATAATTGAGCTAACATAATATTGAACTTATGTAATAATGAATAAAAAGAAAATATTAATTAACAAGAGTGCTAACCACTCATGCATAATTAATGCGTTTAACAGTGTCACCACAAACCGATTTACCAATTTGCTGTGTCACGTAATATTTTTAGTGAGCGTGTGCGTGTGCTTCATCATGATGATGCTCCTCTACTGCTGTTGAGAAATAAGAGGCAGAAAGCAAGGTAAACACATACGCTTGAATAAATGCTACCAGTAGCTCCAGAAAGTTCATAAAGGTTGCAAAAGCAGTACTTACTACTCCTACAGCAAGACTTTGGAAAATAAAGATCAAACCAAACAAACTCAACATAATAATGTGACCTGCTGTAATGTTAGCAAACAATCGGATCATTAGAGAGAATGGCTTGGTGAACATTCCTATAATTTCAATAGGAACCAAGATAATGTAAAGTAGTTTGGGTACAGGAGGGGTAAATATGTGTGCCCAGTAGTTTTTGTTAGCACTCAGCGTTGTAATTACAAAAGTAATTACAGAAAGCACCAAAGTTACGGCAATGTTTCCGGTAAGGTTGGCTGCACCAGGCAATAACCCCAACATGTTGTTAAACCAGATAAAGAAAAATACGGTAAGAAGATAAGGAGTAAACCTTTCATACTTAGGTCCAATGTTTTCTTTGGCTATATCATCTCTCACAAAAATGATGATAGGCTCAAAAAATGATTGGATGCCTCTTGGAGCCTTACCCGCTCGTTTTTTATATCCTTTAGAAACACTAAAAAACACGAAAAACAATAAGGCTACACTTACAAACAAAGAAGCTACGTTTTTGGTAATAGAAAAATCCATTACGTGCCCTCCATTTGCCAAGGCAAAATGTCCATGAGCATATACATATTTGTTGCCTCCATGTTCAAAGGTTATGGCTCCATGATGAGCTTTCGCTCCTTCTTTGTGCCCTTCTTTTTTGATGTCCTCATGTTTTCCATCTCCGTGAGGAATGGCAGAAGACATGAAAATATCAAGACCTTTGTCGGTGTATAAGATTACAGGCAACGGGATGGTAAAGCCTTTGAAAAACTCCCAACCATGCGAATCGGCAATGTGGTGAGTGATGAGTTCACTGAAGTCTTTTGCTTCAAACTTGTCATCTCCTCCTCCTTTGGCTTGTGCAAATTGAAAAAGACAAAGAAGTCCAACCAATAGTAGCGTTTTTTTAAGCATTTTATTATCTATGATAGTCTCGTTTTTCGTATATATTTAATCCGATCATTCAGATTTTGCGCGCAAATTACCCAACAGGAAATAAATTTCAAAAACAAAGTACAAGAAATAAAAAACAAAGAAGGTTATTACAAACGAGTAAATGCCTTCCATTCTGAGAATAATACAAACAAATACAAATATAACACTCAAAAATAGCCTTATACCCATTGATAAAAAGTAGTATACATGGAATGCTTTTTCATCTTTTTTTAGCCCGTAGCTTGTTACAAGCGAGGTTACCAAGGCTATAGCAATAAAAAATCCCCATAAGCCCCACTTGGTAAAATGAAATAAATTAATTTGTTTAATAAATGTATCAGCAATAATAAAAATTGCAATAATTAATGAAGGGATGCCAATCTGTCGTAAATGTTGCTGCATCTTTAACGAGATGTAAGGGTTCGAATTAAAAGAAAAATAGCGACAATTACAGAAGTAAGTGATAAGATGAGTGTCATGATAGGGTTTTCTAGCCCCCAGTATTCATCTAACCACCTACCTCCTAAAACTGCCGCCAAAATTAAGGCAAACATTTCAAAAGCAAGTGCTGAATAACGAACGTAATCGTTAGACGACCTGTTTTTGTTTTTGGTCATGAGAAGGTTTCTTAGTACTATCGTTTATTTTTATTTCTTTTACCATGTTGCCCATTTTGCAGCTTCCATTAAATACAGCTCCTGCTTCAACAATCAATTTGTTACAAACAATATCACCATTAATCACTGCTGTAGATTTAAGGGTCAATAAGTCTGCGATCTCAACCAAGCCTTTTACTTCACCTGAAATCTCAGCATTTTGGGCTAAAATACTTCCTTGTAAACCAGAAGTTTCTCCAAGTACAACTCTTGATTTACTTTTAATATTACCGACAATCTTACCGTCTAAGCGTACTGGTCCGTAAGTCTCGATATTACCATCTAAAACAGCTCCTTTACCAATGCGGGTTTCTGCATTGCTAAGTTCTGTGATATCTTTTTTGGTTTCTTTGCTAGTGTTATTTCCAAATACAGCCATGAACATGTTTTTTTGGGATTTAATTTAAAATGAAACAAATGCTTCGGGGTTAACTGGCGTACCTTTGTACCATAATTCAAAATGCAAAAACGGCTTATTTTTTGAATTTTTACCTAAAAGAGCTACTGCTTCTCCTGCTTTCAAAAAACTTCCTACTCTTTTGTTCTGAAACAAAGTAGCACAATGCGTATACACCGAAATGAGATTAGATTGGTGTTGTATTGCTACAACATACCCTTTATCACTTGTCCAAGAAGTCATAATAATTGTGCCATCTGCAATAGAAGACACAGTACTGCCGTGCGTAGACACAATATCCACCCCGTAATTTTGTTGACGAGGATTATATTTTTTAGAGATTACTCCTTTTAAGGGAGCAAACAAATAGAGCGACTTCAGGCTTTTGATTCCTTGCCCACCCATGAGCGGGTTTCCTGAACTTCCCTCAAATTCTTCGCGCAATAACTTATCGTTAGGATCTATATAATCTGGATTGATTGAGTCAGAAACTTTGCGAATGACAGGTATTTTTGATTTGGCGCTGTCTTCATTATTAAAGTACTTTACCTTCCCTCCTACCACATTTCTAAAGTTTTTGATAAAAAATTCCCGTCCTTGTACCTGGCTTGATATTGAATCGATCTTTTGATTCAAAGTTTTTACACTTCGCACAAACTCAGCCCCATTATCAGTAGTCAAGGTACTTTCACTGAAAAATTTTTGAGAGGTGAAAAAGCCTAAAGTAAAGACCAATCCGGAAAATAGCGTAGCAATAAATATAACAATGGAGTAGGTATAAGGGATTTGTTTTTTCTCCTCTAAACTTTCTTCGTTTCTTATAATTAACTTATATCGGGTAGTAAGCCAATTAGACAATGTTTTTTTTACTTTCAATGTGGTATATTTTTGTTACACATCTGGACAAACCCACAAAATCGGTGCAAATTAACGTATTTTTATTGATATTGATCGTTAATTTGCCTAAAAATATGCTGAAATATGGGTTTTTTATGTAATTTTGATACTGTTTTTGGTATTTATAGTACATTATACTGTAAATACAGGCAATTTATCTGCCAAAAAACACTTAGTTAAACACTTGAAAATCAATGTTTCATATACAAAACCTGTATTAATTAAAATCAACCAAACACAATAGTGTTTTATTTAGGTATTGTAACTTAGTGATCTTTCATAAATAATTTGAGCCATTAAAGTGTATCTATTGTCCTCATTCTCCTCAAAAAAAAAGTTTCATAGCTTTGGCTATGCACCGTTTTTTTTGAATTATCTGAGAATAATATATTTTCTTGAATTGGCACATCTTATTTTTTCCAGATCACTTGCCAATATACTATTTTAATTTGGCTTTTTAATCTCCATTTTTTGAAAGCAGAAGCAGTATAGTGGCGTAGGTTTTTACCATTATAGTATAAAAACTCTTTTTTGTGAGACAGGTTTATTTTAATGTCCTTTCATTTAAAATTAGCCACAAAAAAATAAACTGGAAAATTTTGAAGTATTTTAAAGTCATACCTCTGCTTGCAATCGCAATAGTGGCCATTTTACAAGCCTGTAAGCCTTACCATAACATTACAGCTCATTACAATGCTTATTTTCTTGCCAATGAGCGAATGCAAGAGATAGAAAGAAAGCTGTTTCTGAAGCGTATCGAAGATTACAATAAGATATTGGATGTGCAGCCTTTTATAGATACCAATACTATGAAGGCACACGATCAGGACATTAAGTACAGTCTAGAGAAAGCTTCTATTATATATCACAAACACGATGAAAGCAACTGGATGGATAATGCCTACCATGTGATTGCTAAAGCCAGGTTTTACGGACGTAACTTTGACCAGGCAATCGTAGGCTTTAAGTTTGTGAATACCCAAAGTGAAGACGATGACCTCCGGCATAAATCACTTATATTTCTTATTCGAACTTTTCTGCGCACTGATCAGGACAGAAACGCGTTGACGGTAATTAATTATTTGAAAAAACAGGCAATGAGTAAACAAAACCTGCGTGATTTTTTGATTATGCGGGCGCACTATTACCGAACAAAACTTAACTATAAAAGAACCGGGAGGTATTTGGTAAAAGCAGTAGATATGATGCGCCATGGAGAACGTAAAGGACGCATTCATTTTATCATAGGGCAAATATACCAAAGGTTTGAACAATACGATAAAGCGTATACTCATTACCGCTCTGTGCTTAGAAACAACCCTCCTTATGAGCTGGCTTTTTATGCCCGACTCAAAATGACCCAGGTATCTAACATAAAAACGGATAAAGACATACGTAAAGCCCGACGTTATTTCAGACGGCTACTACGTGATGTAAAGAACAAAGAGTATCATGATAAAATTTATTATGAACTGGCGCTTTTTGAACTGCGACAAGACAGCACCAACCGAGCAGTTACTATGCTCAAAAAATCTATTGATGCCAGTGCAGGTAACAAGGTACAAAAAGCCTACTCTTACCTTAAACTAGGTGAAGTGCACTATGCCCCACTAGAAGAGTATGAACTTGCCAAAAAATATTATGATAGCTCGATGGTGTCGCTGCCCAAAAATGTAGAAAACTATAAGATGATCAAGCGAAGGGCGCGTATCTTGGGCGACTTTGTAAAATACCTGAATAGTGTAAGGCTGGAAGATAGCCTGCAAAGAATGGCTAAAATGGACACCTTACAGTTATCAGCTTACCTGGATAAAAACTTGAAAGTTAAAATAGAAAAAGCATACGACGAGGAACAACGCCTTATACAAGCTGCCAAAGACAAAGCCAAACGAAGCAATAATACCAGCACTTTGAAAGAACTGCAAAGTAATGTATGGTATTTCTATAATCCTCAATTAGTGGCGCGAGGCAGGGTAAAGTTTCAACAGAAATGGGGCACAAGGGTACTTGAAGATAACTGGCGCCGGAGCAACAAAGATCCTGAGCCACCTGATTCTTTGTTTATAGGGGGAGACAAAAAGCCTGACAAAGGAAAAATTGTAGCAGACAGGGTAAAAAAGGCAAAAGAAGAACTCTATAAAATTATACCTTTTACTCCAGAAGCTATCAAGGCCTCTGACAAAAAACTGGAGGATGGTTTTTATGAGTTAGGTAAAATTTATAACCTCCATTTGAATGAAAACAAAAAGGCCATTGGGTCATTTGAAGAGTTGCTCAAAAGGTTTTCTAAGACAAAGTATGAGGCAGAGGTACTTTATTTTTTGTACCTCATTAACAAAAACTTGCCGAATGCTTCCAGGGCAGCCTATTATAAGCAGCAAGTGCTGAAAAAATACCCTAACTCGGTATACAAAAATATGATTATTAACCCTAATTGGTTAAAAGAGGCCAAGAAACACGAAAAAGAAGTAAAAGAGGCTTACAAAAAAGCTTATGAGGCTTATCAAAACCTCCAGTATGAAAAATCGCAACAACTCATGGATGCTACACTGAAAAAGTTTCCACAAAACCTCATTCAAGATAAGTTTTCGTTTCTGAAGGTGCTAATTATTAGTCGCACACAAAATAAAGAAGTAAGGGAAAAAGCCTTGTTAAAGTTTATTAAAGACTACCCGGGCAGCAACCTTAAAAAGTTTGCCAACAACTTGCTTAAAAAGTCTAAAGCAATGTAGCCACTTCATATTTCACAGTAACCTAAGCGGTAAGTTTCAAGTTTGTAATTTTAATACTTGACTTATCGCTTTTTGCCTGAAGCTTGTAGGTTAAAAAAGGTTACTTTTTATTTTTTTTTGTATAAACTTCACTATGATTAATTAACTATATCAAAAATCACTAATTTTGAAACACTAAATTAAAAACAGTCTCAAACAATGGGTAAAAAAGACAGACCATTTTACAGAAAAGGATATTGGCGGCTGATTATGCTTATTTGGATCGGTTTTTTGGCAACTATTACCGGAGCCGTTCTTTATTTTACCGCACTAGAGAACGACTTTATGGGATTTTTTGGTCCTATACCAAGTCTGGAAAGCTTAGAAAACCCCAAAACAGAACTTGCCTCTGAAATTTATTCTGCAGATGGCAAACTGATGGGTAAATATTACCGGGAAAACCGAAGCCCGGTAGAATATGAAGAAATTTCTCCCTACATGATCAATGCCCTCATAGCTACCGAAGATATTCGTTATGAGAGTCACTCTGGCATTGACCTCAAAGGTTTGACCCGTGCCATTGTAAGGCTGGGTAAAGATGGAGGGGCAAGTACCATTACCCAACAACTTGCAAAAAACCTCTACCGTACCCGTGGAGCAGCCAGCAAAGGTAAACTTCACGACTACCCATTGGTGGGCACGATTGTATCAAAAACCAAAGAATGGGTCACTGCCATTAAAATTGAGCGGAATTATACAAAAAAAGAAATTATTACAATGTACCTCAACACGGTAGAGTTTGGTAGCAATGCTTTTGGTATTCAAACCGCTGCCCGTACTTTTTTTGACAAACACCCTAGCCAGTTAAATGTGCCTGAGTCGGCAGTGTTGGTAGGTTTGTTAAAGGCTCCCACCCGTTATAGTCCGGTATCTAATCCTGAGCGATCGAAAGCCCGCCGAAACACGGTGCTTGAGCAAATGGAGAAATATAAATTTATTACTTCATCACAAGCAAGTTATTTCAAATCTCAGTCTATCAAGCTTAAATTTGGGGTAGAGGACCACGTAGGTGGAATTGCTCCTTATTTTAGAGAAGAAGCCAAAAAGTTTCTGAAAAAATGGGCAAAAGAGTCAGGGCGTGACTTATATACAGATGGCTTACGCATTTATACTACTATAGACTCTCGTATGCAAGCCTACGCCGAGAAGGTAGTAGAAAAGCAAATGAAAACACAACAAAAAATCTTCTACAAACACTGGGAAAACAGGAATCCGTGGGTAGACGCTTACAATGTAGAATTACCCAACTTTATTGAAGATTTGGCGAAAACTACTACTCAATACCGTATTTTCAGAAAAAAATATGGAAAAGATACTGCCAGCATTAACAAGGCAATGAATACCCCTGTAAAAACTAGGGTATTTTCCTGGACTGGTGAAAAAGACACCTTATTGAGTCCAATGGACTCTTTACGCTACTACAAACACTTTTTGCATACTGGTTTCATGTCTATGGAACCACAAAGTGGTCATGTAAAAACCTGGGTAGGAGGTATCAATTACAAATATTTTCAGTATGATCACGTAAAACAAGGACGCAGACAACCTGGGTCTACATTTAAACCCATTGTGTACGCCTCTGCCATTGACCTGGGGTATACTCCTTGTCACCAATTTGTTGATCAGCCAGTAGTGTTTAATGCCGGAGGAGGCCCTTGGGTAGCCCGTAATGCTACTTTATCTTATACGGGTGTTCCCCTGACTTTGCGCCGGGCACTAGGGCAATCAATCAACTCAGTTACAGCCGGACTTACCAAAGCCATTGGGGTAAGAACGATAGTAGAACACGCCAGAGAGTTGGGTATATCATCTCCGTTACGCTCTGTACCCTCGTTGTGTTTAGGGTCAAGTGAGGTATCGCTATTTGAGATGTTGGGAGCTTACAGCACCTTTGCCAACAAAGGGAAACATACGGTACCTATATTTATATCGCGCATAGAAGACCGCAACGGAAATGTTGTCAAAGAGTTTATACCCAAGGTAACCAAGGTATTGGATGAAGAGACTGCTTATATTATGTTGCACATGCTCAAGGCTGCTTTGGAGCCCGGTGGTACATCTACCCGACTATGGAGCTATGGTGTAGCTACTAAAAATGAAATTGGTGGTAAAACAGGAACTACTCAAAATAACTCGGATGCCTGGTTTATTGGTGTAACCAAAGATCTTGTATCGGGTGCTTGGGTTGGTGGCGATAACCGTAGTATTCGTTTTAGGAGCATTGTATACGGACAGGGTGCAGTACTTGCTTTGCCCATGTGGGGTGAGTATATGAAAAAAGTATATGCCAACAAGGATTTGCCTTATACCCGTGGTTCGTTTGAACGCCCCGATAAAGTAGACATAGAGTTGAATTGTGCCAAGATGCGACAAAAACGAGCTCAGATGTTACTGGATAATGAATAAATTATATAAATTATAAATTAATATCGCCTGCAAGAATCAAATTCTTGCAGGTTTTTTTGTTTTTATATCCAACCTGTCGTACTAATGATATACGCGGATACAAGTGAACAATGAAGGCAGTAAAAGACACACTCTATCAATACTTAAAAATACCTAATCGGGGGCTTGAATGGCTCATTTACCACAACTTATACATAGCATTGGGGGCTATGGCGCTTGCTTTTACTACTTACCTTTTGCTTGACACACCTTTAACCCAAATCAACTGGGCACTACTTTTATTTATTTTTTGTGCTACCATATTCACTTACAACATAGATCGTGTTCCTTTCTATTTTAATCATTGGTTTACTATCACACTCCAGTTGGTTGCCACCATCGGAATAATTACATGTAGCTTTTGGCTTTCCTGGCAGTTGCTTTTATTCGTAGTACACTTGGGGTTTATTGCGGTTTTTTATTCTATCCCTAAAGGGTTAGGGTGGCTTTCGTGGCTTTCGTTGCGACGTATACCTTTGCTCAAAATATTTTTGATTGCCTATGGCTGGGCAGCAGTTACGGTAATCCTTCCTGTAATTACATTGCATACAGACTGGCAAGCTCCTCAGGTGTTATATTTGTTTACTGAAAGGTTTTTATTCATTTTTATTATTACGCTGCCTTTTGATATAGGTGATGTAAAAAATGACCAAAACCATCGTATTATTACTATTCCCGTATGGTTGGGCATCAAGCGTGCCCGTCAAATAGGCTACCTGCTCATTGTAGTTTATATGGCTACAGCAATAGGACATTTTCAACAGATTATTTTTGTAATAATGGCAGGTGTGCTGATGTTCAGTTGTGGGATATTTTTGAGACAAGTAAACGCACAGACTCCCCGAATTTACTACAAAAAATATGTGGATGGTGCTATGTTTTTATATTTTGTATTATTTAGCTTTGTGTAAGCCTTGAATAATTAATTACTGAAGTCACGCAAATCCTTCTAAGCACCTCTATTTTGATGGTTATATTGTCATATGGCTATATTGTTTCGCAATGCATCGCAAAACAATATAAGCCTTTTGAGGAAGGTATGTAACATTAGTTAATTAGTTTACTATGATAGTTTAATAGCTAATTGCGCCAATAGGAATCGGTATCTAAGACTTGCTACTGCTTAAACCCAATTAGTGCACTGGGAACTAAATTCCTACTACATTAGCTTCGCAGAGCTCGCCACAGCAGAGCTGTAGGCTCGGTTATTCGGAGCCTTTAGCCTGCTGACTTTACTTAAAAAAGTTTGCGTAGCTTTGGCTATGCGCACTTTTCGAAGTGTGTCAGCAAACAAAATACCCTCGAATAAATAGCGCATTTATTTAATCCCCAGTGCATTAGTTTTACCCAAAACACCTTGAATTATGAAAGAAGATTTTATCAAAAAATTAAATATCATCTGGTTTGCACTCATCTTTGGTCAAGTCATTTTTCTATGTGTCATTCTGCTTGTATTTCAAGATAGTGGGATTAACGAAAGTTCACAAGGTTTGCTGGAGTATGTAGCGGTGGGGGCTTTGTTGCCTATGGTAATGATGAGCCAGGTTTTATATAAAAAGCAAATACAAAGAGCACAGGCATCTGAGGCTGCAGAAGAAGACAAACTCATGATGTATCAGACAGCTACTATTGTTAAAGCAGGGCTTCTGGAAGGAGGCAATATCTTTTGTTTGGTCGCCTACTTGCTTACTGGTGTGCAATGGCTACTTATACCGATTGTAGCAGTATTGGGCTTATTTTTTATGCAACGTCCTTCTGTACAGAAGTATGATATTGAAGTAGGGAGTCGATTCTAAAAAATAAATACCGGATGACTACTTGCCATCCGGTATTGTTACCTTTATGCATTGACACTTTCCTGCAAGGCTGTTTCTTTCTCTACTTCGGCTATAATCTCTTGCCACGCAGTGAGTTCAGGAATCCCTGGCTTTCGTTTGCCAAATAACTGTACAATTTGATTGCCTTGAGCGTCAAAACACTCCAAGGCAGTTACTACCCCATCTTTGGTAGGCTTACGCACCACCCACACATCTTTTAGGTGAGGCTCTTTCACGTGTAGGTTAAAATCAGGGTCCATTATATTGAACCAGTCCTGATGATCCAGGAGTTTTTTTACCGGGCCAGTATGAATTTGAATCATTCCTTTGTTACCCACAAATACCATAATAGGCGTATTACGCTCAGCGGCCAGCGTCACTACTTTGCGAAAAGCTTGTGGGTTTACTTTGATGGCATAATTTCCGGCAGGAGCTAGTCTTAAAGCTTGGGTTCGGGTAAGCTTATGTTTTCTTACCAACCCAAAAAAATCGTGGGTATCTTCTAAATTAATCCATCCTTTTTGAAAAGCAGCCACATCAATGTTTTCGTCTGGATGTTCTTCTACCGTTTCGTCCCAGGCATGTACAGCCTGTAGGTCAGATTGATCCTCGTGACGGTATTTGGTTACCAATGCCTGATATTTATCCAGGTTGCTCTTGGCAGTAAGATATATTTTGTGAATAGCCTCGCCATCCTTGGCAAAAAACTGAAGACTATACCGGGCTTTGCCTCTGACTGTATCGGTTACGGCAAAAGCTGAATCCCACGACTTGAAAAAAATACGTAAGTCTATGTCTTCGCCTACAAACAAACCCACGTGAGGGTTTTCCAGCGAAGCGTTCGCGTATACTCCTTTGCGCTCGTGTACTACATCATTGTTGCGGGTCAAGGCCATCACTTTGCCCAAAGATTCAACTTCTTGTAGTATTTCTTTAAAAGCAGGCAACAATCGGGTAACTTCATCGCTTCCGCAACGAGTGGCCAAAAGTTCGGCTTCGCTTACTTTCAAAGAGTCAGCGGCATTGCGAATGCGTAAATGAGGTTGAGTTTGTTTTAATTCTTCCCAACGGGCTTTGAGATTTTTTGGAGTGCTTTCCATATTTTTCGGTAATTTTTAATTCTTATATAATGGTCTGGTGTTGATGGATAGATGACTGGTAGGGTAATTTGTCGAAATCGCCAAAATACACTACCGGACAATGGTGATATGGGTGGGTAGCCACCTTCACCGAAAACTGATAACATTTGTTTAAACATTGTTCAGTCAATACTTCTTTTGGTGTTCCATAAGCTTCTAACTTTCCTTGGTGCAATAGTAAAATTTTATCGGCATACAATGCTGCCAGGTTCAAGTCATGAATCACCAACAATACTATATTTCCGTTGTGGGCAAAACCTTTAGTGAGTTGTAAACAACGGTGTTGATAACGAATGTCTAAGTTATTTAAAGGCTCATCCAACAACAGTAGTTTGGAGGTGGTGGCAGCTGTCTGTTGATGCAACTGCGCCAAAGCTCTTGCCAGTTGAACCCTTTGCTTTTCACCTCCCGACAGTGACGCATAATTACGTTTTGCCAGTGGTTGTATGCCCGTTTGCTCGCTCACTTTTTGAACCACTTCCCAATCGTACTTGCCAGGTTGGTGCTTAAAATGAGGATAACGCCCCATGAGCACTACTTCTTCTACGGGAAAATCTTGGCTCATATGAATATTTTGGGTCAATATTGCCCGTTCATAAGCCATTTGCTTACTAGTTGTTTTGGCAAAGGGTGTTCCTTTCCAGGCAATTTTTCCTTGGGTAGGCAAATATTCCTGACTGATCAACTTCATCAATGTAGATTTACCCGCCCCATTAGCACCTACCACGGCAATTAGTTCTCCTTTGGTTGTATCAAAAGAAATATTTTTAAGAATATCTTGCGACTTGATGCGATAGTCTACCTGGCGTAGTTGTAACATTAATTTAGTGCATTTTTTTGTCGATACAAAATTATTAGAAATACAGGTGCCCCCAATAAAGCAGTGATTACCCCAATGGGTATTTCAGCAGGAGCCACTACAGTACGGGCAAGCGTATCTGCCCAACAAAGCAATAAGGCACCCGCAAGCACTGATGCAGGCAATAAAAACCTATAGTTACCTCCTCCGATCAAACGAAGGACATGAGGTACTACCAAGCCAACAAAACCAATCATCCCGCAAAATGCTACGGCAGTGCCTATTGCCAACGCCGTAAGTATTACTACTTGAATCTTAAGACGCTCAATGGGCATTCCTATGTATTTGGCTTCTTGTTCGCCCAGTGTCAAAGCGTTGAAAACTTTTGCCAGACGAAATAAAAACACTGTAGCAAGCCCAGTAGCAAATGCTATCAAACCTACGGTTGTCCAATTGGCACCACCCAGGCTACCCAATGTCCAAAAGGTAATGCTGCGTAACTGAGCATCATCGGCTACGAAAATAAGTACCCCAGTGCAAGCACTTGCCAACGCATTGAGCGCAATACCTGCCAACAACATCATAGTAACATTGGTGCGGTGTTTTTGACGTGCCAAGGCAAACACCAGAAAAGTAGACCCTACTGCTCCCAAAAAAGTAACCAAAGAGAGTAAGGTGCCTGCCCACCAGCCAGACGCCAACAATGAACTGGCCAACACAATGACCAACGCTGCTGAAAAAGCGGCTCCAGCAGAAATGCCAATAATGGAAGGGTCTGCCAGCGGGTTGCGAAACAAACCCTGTAGTGCTGCACCACACAACGCCAACGATGCTCCTACCAATAAACTTGTGATTACTCTGGGCAAACGAATGACCCATAAAACGGCCGTTTTTTGCGCATCGGATACTTCCTCTACCCACCCAGCCTTGGCAAGCAGTATTTGCCACCACTCGCTAAAGCCAATGTGAATAGCCCCCATACCCGATGTTGCCACCAATGATAGTAAGACAATGACTGATAATACAATGAGTATGTAGCTATTGCGTTGCAAGAGTGGCTTTCAGTTTTTTGTTTAAAGTATATACTGCTTGCCCCAAACGCGGACTGAATCCGGTAAGAAACTGACCATCCATGGCGACAAACGCTTTGTTACGTCCAGCGTTGGTATTGACTACCCCTGGTATTTTCAACAATCCATTGCCCTCGTCCAGGCTTTTTAGCCCACTTTCAAACATCAAAATTACCTCAGGATTGGCTTTTACTAATGCCTCAGCAGTCAATGGCTTGAAGTTGTCAAAATCATTGATGGCATTTTGTCCACCTGCCATTTCAATGATTTTTTGTACGGGGGTATTTTTGCCAGCTACCATCAAAGTACCTGCGCCTCTGGCATAAATAAACAACACTTTAGGGGTATTTGGCAACTTTTCCAACTTTGTAAGTGGCTCATCTATTTGTTTTGTGAGTGCCTCTACAGTTGCGCCATTGGTTGGAGGTAGTTTTTGAGCTATGTCTTTGATCAACTGCTTGGCTCCCTGAACAGAATAGTCTATTTTAAAAAGCTCTAGATCGATCTTAGTGGCTTTTAATTGCTGGATTAGCTCAGGCTTAAGCTCTTCGGTTTTACCCAAAATCAATGAGGGCTTCAAAGATATAATGCCCTCTGCTTGCATATTACGGGTATGCCCTACTTTAGGCAATTTGTTAATGGCGCTTGGATAGGTGCTTGTTACATCTACTCCTACTATGTTTTGCTCATAGCCCAGTACACATAGTACTTCGGTAATGGTTCCGTTTAGCGATACAATTCTAAGTGGTGTAACGGTTGTTTTTTCTACCTTCTTTATATGCTGTTGTTGACTTTCGTCAGATGCATTGCTTGTACAACCTCCTGCCATCAGGCTATATGCTAGTAACCCTACCCAGGCGAGAATTAAACCCAGTTGAGTAATCACGTTTTTTTGATGTATTGCAGATTGTTCCATATCTATTCAGTTTTGTCTATTTGATTATAAATAAAACTACTAAAATAACCTGAGCCATTTGACTAATCTTATAGCCCCAGACTTCTTAAAAAAATATGTCCATAGCTTTGGCTATGCAAATATTTTTTCAATCGCCTGAAACTAAAATATTGCACCAAAATTTGGCTCATTTTATTTTTTCCGTTTTACTAAACTCATGTTGTTGTGTTATTTGATAAGGCAAACTTATAGTTTATTTAGACTAAATAAAAATAAAGTTCTCAAATTATTTGGAATCATTCTAAATAGTAGGTTTGTTTGCAACGTCTTTCTGACAAACACAAACTCAGAATTACTATGAAAAATGCTGCAATATTATTTGTAATCTCTTGTATAACAGTTAGCTATGGATATAGCCAAACAGGGCTCACTGACAGTGCTGAGGCAGTCAGGTTAGAAGAAGTAGTAGTAACGGCTACTCGCACCGAAAAACAATTGGGTACACTTACTACGCCTGTAACCCTGATTACTCAGCAACAAATCAAGGCTTTGGGGGCAGTAAGACTTACCGAGGTATTGCAAGAGCAAACTGGGCTTGCCATTAACAATGACCATGGGCAAGGAATACAAATGCAAGGGTTTGACGCTGACTATACCTTGATTATGATAGATGGTGAACCATTGATTGGACGAACAGCAGGCACTTTGGCTCTGTCGAGAATTGCAGTAAATAACATCAAACAAATAGAGATTGTCAAAGGACCTAGTTCTAGTTTATATGGTTCGGAGGCTTTGGCTGGGGTAATTAATATCATTACTCACCAACCCAAAGATGACTTGAACGGAGGAGTAAATGTACAATACGGAGCAAACCAAACCTTTAATATCAATGGTAAAGTAGGCTTTCGCCATAAAAAACTGGCGGTTTCTTTATTTGCTGATAGCTACCAAAGTGCGGGTTATGACCTTACGCCTACTGTTGAAGGAGCCACCGTGGAACCTTTTCGTAACCATACCTTGCAGGCAAAACTGCAATACAAATTCAACCCAAAACTTAAGTTCTCTTTGTCGGGTAGATATTTTGGCGAAAGCCAACAGCAAAAAGCCAATATAGGGAGCAACCCACCTGTGATAGTAAGTGGAGATGGGGCACAAACAGATATGAATATACATGCAGTAGCAGAGCACAAGCTTACACCAAATGTACAGTTCAAGTATAAGTTTTACCACACCCAATACTCTACTCGCTCATTGCTACGCTACGAGCAAGACCAAAGTGTGTATGATGAAAGCTTTTTTAAACAGAAATTTAGCCGCCCCGAAGTGGTCACCAACTATTATATCAACAAA
Source organism: Microscilla marina ATCC 23134 (assembly GCF_000169175.1). Classification (NCBI taxonomy): domain Bacteria; kingdom Pseudomonadati; phylum Bacteroidota; class Cytophagia; order Cytophagales; family Microscillaceae; genus Microscilla; species Microscilla marina. The sequence continues at coordinate 75,908 of NZ_AAWS01000012.1, read as the reverse complement.
CAGCATTTTTTAACGCTGGGCATAGGCAGTACCTTGGAGTCGGTAGAGGCTACCCGCTACACTACCCAACAACGCTTTAGTACATTGTATGCCTTTGGGCAACACGAATGGACACCAGCAAAAAAGCTTTCGGTGATTACAGGACTCAGGTTTGACCAGCATTCGGTCTATGGCAACCAAGTAAGTCCCAAACTCTCGGCAAGGTTTCAAGCCCTGCCCTGGTTGGCAATGCGGGGTTCGGCAGGGGTGGGATTTAAAGCACCTGACTTTAGACAATTGTACTTAAATTTTAGCAATGCAGTAGCAGGCTATAGTGTATTTGGTACCCAAGCATTGGCCACTGGAATAGAGCAACTCAATGATGCCGGACAGATAGCGGCTGTATTTACTGACATATCTCGGTTTCAAGGTTTAAAACCTGAAACTTCTATAGCTTACAATATTGGGATAGAAACCCGATGGAAAAGCGGGCTAAAAACAAGTTTCAACTTTTTTAGGAATGATGTACAAAACCTGATTGAAACCCAGATTGTTGCCCGAAAAACAAATAGCCAATCGGTATTTAGCTACGCCAATTTACGCGAGGTATTTACTCAAGGGGTAGAGTTTAATGGTAGTTACCGATTGTTCAAAAGCTTAAAGTTAATGGCTGGTTATCAGTATTTAATCGCCAAAGATAAATCGGTGATTGATCAACTAAACAACGGAGAAGTATTTAAACGTGATCCTCAAACATTGGTCACTACCAGGGTGCGCTCTTCTGAATACGGAGGCTTATTTAATCGCTCGCGTCATATGTGGAATGTACGCCTGTTTTATGAGCACTTACCCAAAGGTTTCAATGCCAGCTTGCGAGGAGTTTACCGGGGTCGCTATGGGCTTGCCGATATGAACAACAACCAAATATTAGACGCTGACAATGAGTACGTTACGGGGTATTGGCTTTGGAATGCCTCATTGAGCCAACGCTTGTATAAAACATTGAGGGCACAGGTAGGGATAGACAACCTGTTTGGCTTTCAGAACGCTACAGCAATACCAGGTATTGCAGGTAGGTTGTGGTACATACGGTTGAGCTATCAATGGCAAAGAAATACCCCAAGCAAAACTTTATAAATGGCATTTTAGTGTCTTAGATTAGAATCAATTTTTAATAACAAATAGTGTAGAAACAATGACTAGATTTAGCTTTATTTTTCTGATGGTGGCAGGAGTTCTGCTGACTTGCACCGCTTGCAAGAAAGAAGCCTCTGAAACTGTAACTCCTCCTTTAGAAACCAAAACATATCAGAACCTGGCAGCTCCTGGCGATGTGATTGACCGCACTACGGGCAAGGTGATTCAGGAAAACCCTTATGTATATTTTAGCCTTGAAAAAGGTAGTACTGTAAGCAAAGACGAAAACTGGGACATTGGTTTTAAGGGCTCCAGTATCATATTTAATAGTGGAATTAGCGGGAGTGGGCAAGCAGGTGCAGTAATCAAAACAGGGGTGTTTGAAGAGCTCACTACAGCGCCAGCAAGCGAGGAGTTTCGTCAGGATAGTAACGAGCGCCTGGCAGTGCCTGCCGGAAGCAACAATGGATGGTACAATTATGCCGGACCTCCTTCGCACTTGATTACTCCCATTGCTGGTAAGGTAATTATGGTGAAAACCTTTGATGGCAAATATGCCAAAGTAGAGATACTAAGCTACTATAAAGATGCTCCGGCTACGCCTGATGCTTTCAAAGATCAATCGGCCACTTATACTTTCAGGTATATGTACCAGGCTGACGGAAGTAAAAACCTAAAGTAATTCTACAATACCTAAATATCATACTTACACTTGTTCGCTGGTATCAGCGACAATGAAAACAAACATTTACTTAACCTTTTATTGAGTTTTTGAATCCAATAGCAATTATTCTCCGACCAGCTAGTACAATGGGGATTAAGTAAATAATGAATTAATTTGGATGAATTAACTTCGTTGAGCTCGCGAAAAGCTCGGTTTTGTTCTCTAACGAATCGTTAAAATGGCGGATAGCCATAGCTATCTAACTTTTTGGCGATGAAGTAAGAGGGCAAAAGTCGCTGAATAAATCATTAGTAATTTAGTTCCCGTTGTACTAGGAACACAAAAGCCAACTATATCAATAATAGATTATTTAAACAGTTGTCTTGATCTTCAACTCAACTGTTTTCCTTATAAACAGGCAAAAGGGATATTATTACTGTATCGTAATGCCTTACATTGGTTTACAAAAAAGCGGAGGTGATACCTCCGCTTTTTGTTTATGTATATTTCTGAACTAACGCCCCAGGTACACCATTAAAATAGAAATGTCTGATGGTGATACGCCACTAATGCGTGAAGCCTGCCCTATAGTGTCAGGGCGAATAGTTTTGAGTTTTTCACGTCCTTCAGACGAAATGGCTTTGAGGTTGTCATAATCAAAGCTTACAGGAATCCGAAAACCTTCCAGTTCATACAGCTTTTGCGCCATTTTTTCTTCTTTGTCAATATAAGAAGCATATTTGGTCAAAATCTCTACTTGCTCTACTACTTCGTGATCAAACTGGTTTAAAAACTCTGCAACGCTTCCTTCCAAACTCCTTAGCTTTTCGAAACTTACTTCAGGTCGCTTTACCAGGTTGATCAAAGCCGATTTTTCTTTGATAGAGGCAGTACCCAAGGTTTCTAAGTGGTTGTTAATCTCGTTGGGTTTGTATTTGATCTTTGCCAACTCTTCAGACATTTGTTTGATTTGCCCTCTTTTTTCCCGCACGCGTTGCATACGCTTTTCTGAGGCAAGCCCTAGTTTGTAAGACTTTTCAGTCAATCGCAGGTCAGCATTGTCCTGACGCAACAAAATACGGTATTCAGCCCTTGAAGTAAACATGCGGTAGGGCTCATCTGTGCCCTTATTGATCAAATCATCTATCAATACTCCAATGTATGCTTCAGAACGACTCAAAATAAATGGGTTTTCTTCTTTTACCTTTAAATGAGCATTGATTCCTGCCATCATTCCCTGACAAGCCGCCTCTTCGTAGCCAGTGGTTCCGTTGATTTGCCCAGCAAAAAATAAGTTTTCAACCAGTTTGGTCTCAAGCGTCATTTTCAATTGGGTAGGCGGAAAATAATCATACTCTATGGCGTATCCAGGGCGAAACATTTTGGCATTTTCGAAGCCTACAATACTGTGTAAGGCTTCATACTGCACCTCTTCGGGCAACGAAGTAGAAAAACCATTGACATATACTTCTACTGTATTCCAGCCTTCGGGCTCTACAAATATTTGATGACGTTCACGCTCGGCAAAACGATTGATTTTATCTTCGATAGAGGGACAATAACGAGGACCTATGCCTTTGATACGCCCCGCAAACATAGGAGACTTGTCAAAGCCTTTCTCTAGTATGGCGTGTACTTTTTTGTTGGTATAAGTAATATGACAACTCCGTTGCTCTTTGAGTTTGGGAGTATCAGTATAAGAAAACTTACCAGGATCTACATCTCCGGCTTGTTCTTCCATTACCTCATAGTTGATCGAGCGGGCATCAACACGTGGAGGGGTTCCGGTTTTCATTCTTCCTGCCTCGAAACCCAACTGCACCAACTGTTCGGTAATCCCTTTAGAAGCTCGTTCGCCTGCTCTGCCTCCTCCAAATTGTTTTTCTCCTATGTGAATCAGGCCATTCATAAAAGTGCCACTGGTGAGAATCACTGAGTTACTTAAAACCTCAAGCCCCATAGAAGTCACTACCCCACTTACCTGGTTGTCTTTCACGACCATCCCCACCACCATGTCTTGCCAAAAATCTACATTGAGGTTTTGCTCCAAGGTAATTCTCCATTCTTCGGCAAAGCGCATTCTATCGCTTTGGCAACGTGGACTCCACATAGCAGCTCCTTTGGATCGGTTCAACATTCGAAACTGAATCATTGTTTTATCAGTGACAATGCCGCTCATACCGCCCAATGCATCTATCTCTCTCACAATCTGTCCTTTAGCTACGCCACCCATGGCCGGGTTACAAGACATTTGAGCGATCTTGTTCATATCCATGGTAATCAACAAAACTTTAGAACCCAGATTGGCAGCAGCAGAAGCTGCTTCGCACCCTGCGTGCCCCCCTCCTACTACTATAACATCATACTTTGGAAACATGGCATTCAATAATTTCAACCTAAACGCTTTGTGTACCCGCTTAGGTCAGTTATGATCTAAAAATTTTACAAATATAACAAAAATCAATGGATAAGGTTCAAAAGTAGGTTTCAGGCATTGAGGTGAGGCTTTACCTTGCTACAGTCATAGTAAAGCAATGGCACAAAACCACCTAAAAACAACAACCCTGCGCAACAAGTGGTTACACAGGGTTATTCAGAACTTGATAATTGTTTATTTATTTTTTTACCCGTTCTACATACTCTCCGGTACGAGTGTCTATTCTTACTATCTCGCCAGTGTCTACAAACAAAGGTATTCTTATTTCGGCTCCTGTTTCTAAAGTCGCAGGTTTTAGGGTGTTGGTAGCCGTATCGCCCTTAAGCCCAGGTTCGGTATAAGTTATTTCCAACTCAACAAAGGTAGGTGCTTCAGCGAAAATAGGATTTTCGTCAGAGTCGAAGCCTACGCTGATCAGCATCTCTTCTTTTACAAACTTAAGGGTATCGCCTACCAACGAGCCATCAATCATTGTTTGCTCATAAGTAGTGGTATCCATACATACCAAAGCATCACCTTCTTTATAAATATATTGAAGCTCTTTAGTTTCTACACGCTCCATATCTACGGTTTCGCCTGAGCGATAACGGTGTTCGATGATTTTGCCAGTACGGATATTGCGTAATTTTACATGGTACATAGCGCGGGTTTTGTTAGGAGTTACATGCTCGTATTCCATCACTACGCCCAACTCACCATTTAACCGGATAAATGCACCTCTTGAAATATCTGAAGTAGTCGCCATAAATTCTATGTTTTGATTCTTATGAGTGGCAAAATTAAGATTTTTCTTTTTAGCGACAAGCGATAAGCTACAGGCAACAAGCTTCAAGTTCAGGCATTTTTACACTTTCGCTCTTTATGGGCATAAAAAAACCTTGAGTATTATCATTGAAAATAACACTCAAGGCTTACTTTACCAAAGCTATAAGCTTGTAACTAGCAGCTCATGGCTTAAAGTATAAACTGACTCAAATCTTTATCCTGTACCAGGCCAGCAAGTTTTTCTTGTACCATATCTTTGGTAACCAAAATCTTGGCATTGGGTCCAATCACATCGGGTACGTCAAATAAGAAGTCGTTTAGCAGATGACTCATGACAGTATGCAGGCGACGTGCACCTATGTTTTCTACCTCAAGGTTGATCTGGTAAGCCATTTCAGCAAGTTGCTCTAAAGCATCGTCTTGAAAAGCAAGCGATACTCCTTCGGCATGTAACATTGCCTCATACTGCTTAGTCAAAGCATTTTTCGGCTCTTTCAAAATTTGGTAGAAGTCTTCTTTGGTCAAGCTACTAAGTTCTACCCTGATTGGGAAACGTCCTTGCAATTCAGGGATCAAATCAGAGGGTTTAGACACATGAAATGCCCCAGCTGCAACGAATAAAATATGGTCAGACTTAAGTACTCCGTATTTGGTATTGATAGAACTACCTTCTACTATAGGGAGCAAATCACGTTGTACACCTTCACGGCTTACATCAGGTCCACTGCCTCCGCTTGAACCACGGGCAATTTTATCGATCTCATCTATAAAGATCATCCCGGTGTTTTCAGCTTTCTTTAAGGCTTCTTCTTTTACCTCATCCATGTCGATGAGTTTGTTTACCTCTTCTTCCAACAATATCTTACGTGCTTCGGCAATCGTTACCTTTCGTTTTTTACTTTTCTTGGGCAACATTCCATTAATCATCTCCTGGATGTTCATCATTGCCATTTCGTCCATTCCTGGTCCTACCATTCCGACGTTGCCCATGCCATTTTGCGAAATATTGATTTCAATTTTTCGCTCATCCATTTCACCATTCCGAATTTTCTCGCGGAAACGGTCACGGGTTTTTTCGTTCAACTCCTGATCATCCTTGCTCATTGACGAGGTTTCGTCAGGGGTGACATCCATTGTAAAACCAGTAAACGAATTTTGAGCGGAGGCATCACGTACTGGAGGAATAAGGGCATCTAATATAATTTCTTCTACAATTTCTGTGGCACGTTCTTGTACAGTTTCGCGCTTAGACGCCTTCACCATATTAATGGCTTGTTCTACAAGGTCGCGTACCATACTTTCTACATCACGACCTACATATCCAACTTCGGTAAATTTAGAGGCTTCTACTTTGGTAAAGGGGGCATCAGCTATTTTAGCTAAACGGCGGGCTATTTCGGTTTTACCTACCCCAGTAGCACCAATCATCAAAATATTGTTGGGTACTATTTCTTGCCGCATATCATCAGCACTATTCATTCGTCTCCAACGGTTACGCAAAGCAATAGCTACTTGTTTTTTTGCGTCATTTTGTCCTATGATATATTTGTCAAGTTCGGCTACGATTTCTCTTGGAGTAAGATGTTTTTGATTATCTGCCATATTGTTTTGTTGAAATTGTCTTCGTTTTATCTGGTAGTTTGCAAGATTTGTGAATATAACTCAAAATAAGATTTGTTATTGGCTGATCAATCCAATATTTAGATTGTGCTAAAATATAAATTGCAATGACCGGATTTGTTGAGTTCACAAAATCAAAAATTACTACAGGCAACTACCTTGAAAAGTTTGCCAAACTAGCAAAGTATGACAAAATGTCTTTCCAATAGGTAGACAAAAGTACAGCTATATCTCTAAAATTTATGTTTGCCTTGGGGGAATAATCGTTTGTAGTAGTTTTTCCAATGCAGTGCTTCTTCAGGGGTATCAGCACTCTTGTACAATTCGCGGCAAGCCTCCCATACATTAAAATCAATCATGTCTTCGCTTTCTCCGGCATCACGAGCTTTTACATAATACTCAATGGCTTGCTCATAGTTTGCCAAAAAAAACCAATTCGCGCCAATCAAGTTCAAACTGCTGGCTTTTTCTTCTGGATATTGCTCTATAATTTTTACCAAGAGTGTATTGCTATCTTCGTATTGCCCTTGATTAGACAAACGTGCTGCCAGATTAATCATTTGTTGATAGTTGGAACCAGCATCCATTGTCTGTAAAAATGCATCCTGGAGCTGTTGTGCCTCGGTAGGGTTTAACCCTGGCGGGCTACTGGATATTTTACCATATAAGTGGACATTAATTTTACCCTGTTCGAGAAAAAAGCCCAACTTGATATGAGGGTCTTGATTTACCCCTATAGGCACTCCTTGCTCTTTGAGCAGTCTCAACCCTTGGTAAAAGGCATCTACCAAATGTCGCGTATTGTATATGGCTTGTTCAAACGCCTCCGTACTATTTTGATGGGTAATCTCTAGTGCTTCTTGCATTTGTTGTATAATTCTATGCACAAAATCCTGTACTTCGATTTCGGGTAATTCAGCCAAGCGGGTAATAATCTCCAGAGAATTGCTCAAGCTTTCTGAGGGAGCCTGAAACTCTCCTGCTTGGTTCCACAAGTTTTCATCGGTATACGCCATAGCCAATGCCACTATTGAGTCATAGTATGCTTGCTTGGCAAATGCAATCATTGCAAGGTTTACCTGGCTGGTAAATTCATTGTTCATAAGTAAAATAGCGTTAGACTTGTTCGTATCTTAAACAGAGCTACTCTTACCAAATCAAATAATCTTTAATCACTGAAACACACCTCTCCATAAGCAACTTATTTGATTGATTTGTAGGTACTTTAAACTTACTAAAAAAAAATTTCAACAAAGATAACTTTTCGAGTCTTTTCAGTACATGTTTTATAAAATCATTCTTTTGAGGAAGAAGTAGAAGTTAAACAACACAAAATCTTTACTTTTCAGGTATTTTGTAGCACTAAGCCTTGACTGAATAAACGAACTATTCGAGCAGTATAAAAGTCATACACGAAAGTGATGCTCAACCCTATGTGCTTCCTTAACAAAGTCTTTATTTTAGCTTTAGCCTCTCCATACGGCGGAGTTGAGCAAAGCTCTAATTAACATGAGGTTAGTTTGCAAGCATACTGGTTCGCAAAAATTAAGGACATGCCTGATGAAACTTTAAAGGGGAGATGAAAAAATAATTGGAATAGGTAGAAAAGTTTACTGTCAAAAATTATCTGATTGACACGTTCAATTGTAAGTTTATAATCAAGCCCAACGTATAAGCCTAAGCTAATATAAAGTTAGACAAATTAAGTACCAAGGCAGCATTCAACATACCTAATGAGTAGGTGTACCATATTATGAGCAAGTTGTTTTTATAATTTATAGCTAATTACTTGCTGCTACTTAGGGCTAAAAAAACCTGTATACATAAGCCAGGCAAAGTTACGTTGTTTGGTTGTCTATTACACAAACAATGAATGAGTGCGTGAAACAACATTACCCCACCCGCTTTTTTGCTTCAGCAAAAAAGGCAGAAACCTGGTTATCTAAATCCCCCTGTTTCTGCCTCTGTTCTATTCTTTAATATTTAGATCATTCAATGCACTGTTGCCAGGTATTTCATGAGCATTCGCTTAGACACGGGCAACAAAGTAGCGTTTACCGGGCAAACCACTTGCGAGTTGATGAGGTAAGTTGCCGGATTAGGCAGTTTTTTGTACTTGCGTATCAACTCTAACTTTAAGCTCTCAAAGGTGCGTCCAATGCCCCGGGTAATGCTCTCAACAAAAGAAGTATGAATGCCCCGGTATTTTTCGTTGGCACTTTCAAATATAGAGACCTGATATTCATATACCTGCGTATCTTTTTTTCCTTGTTGCTGTAAAAAGAAATATCCTTCTTGAAAATGTAATGGTGTAATGCCCACTGGCAAAATTTCAATGTTTTCCTCTATATATTCAAAAATATCTTTGCCTTCGCTCAACATAGTCTTAAACTGAGGAGCAGCATACTCTATAATCGCCTCCAATTCATCTATAATCTCATCGCTTTCTACAATTTTTTTATAGTGCAGACTTAATGTTTCAAAATCAGCTTTCGACACTGTCTCAGGAAAACTTTGAAAGAGTACTTCTTTGTTTTCTTTAATTGCCAGTAAGTTTTTATAATGAAATACCATGTCTGACAAATAAGGGTATAAAGCCACCCTGTCAAATTGTTGTCTGATATCTTTTAGATAGGCTAACAAAATATACTTCTTGTACTCAAAGTCGATCAAATGAGAAGTTAGCCAGTCTTTATCTAATGCTTTCATATATCTTATTTATTGTTGGTAAATTTTGTCAGTACTTGAACTCCGACGGTTGTTTTATAAAAAACAACGTTTACAATTTATTATTATAAACAACAAGCATAAACACAACTTTTAAATGTAATAAATAAACATTTTAACGAATTATATTCTGATTAACACTGGATTTACAGAGGATACACGAATGTCATAGTTTGGCTGCATCATGTAAGAAAACAGTAAAAATGGCAGACTATTACCCACTCAAACTGTCAAAAAAACGATTGGCATAGGAAATGATAAAACAGTATCTAAACTAATCTTGGTGATAGGGTGAGTGTGCATATCTCATTACCTTGCCTCTGTCAACCATTAGTTTTTAGTATACCTTTGTTTCAATATTTTTAGTAAACTCAAATTATAAAAAAATGGCTTTGAATATTAAACCGTTAGCTGACCGAGTGCTTGTAGAGCCTGCAGAAGCTGAAGAAAAAACTGCTTCTGGTATCATCATTCCTGATACTGCTAAAGAAAAACCTCAAAGAGGCAAAATTGTAGCAGTTGGTAACGGTAAAAAGGACGAACCTTTGACTGTACAAGCAGGTGACCAGGTATTGTATGGTAAGTATGCTGGTACAGAAATTACCGTTGAAGGCAAAGAGTATTTGATCATGCGTGAAGCTGACATCTTTGCTATTGTTTAGGTTTTCTCGACAAACCAGATTTAGGCAGTAACCATTACTGCCAAACTATCAACTTTACTATTTTACAAAACGAATATAATAATCATTTTTAGTTATGGCTAAAGAGATATTTTTTGATACTGACGCTCGTGATAAATTAAAAAAAGGATTGGATACTTTGGCAAATGCCGTAAAAGTAACCTTGGGTCCTAAAGGAAGAAATGTAATCATCGACAAAAAATTTGGTGCTCCTTCCATTACCAAAGATGGGGTAAGCGTTGCCAAAGAAATTGATTTGAAAGACGCTATTGAGAACATGGGGGCTCAATTGGTAAAAGAAGTAGCTTCTAAAACAGCAGACACTGCTGGTGACGGTACTACTACTGCTACTGTATTGGCTCAAGCTATTTTCTCTGCGGGTATCAAAAACGTTGCTGCTGGTGCTAATCCAATGGATTTGAAACGTGGTATTGACAAAGCAGTAGACACGATTGTAGCTGACTTGAAAAAACAGTCTAACACAATTGGTGACAATGATATAAAAAATGTAGCTACTATTTCGGCTAACCAAGACGAAACCATCGGTACTATGATTGCCGAGGCGATGGAAAAAGTTGGTAAAGATGGTGTAATCACTGTTGAAGAAGCTAAAGGTACTGAGACTGAGGTAAAAGTAGTAGAGGGTATGCAGTTTGACCGCGGTTACCTTTCTCCTTACTTTGTAACCGACACTGAAAAAATGGAAGCTGACTTAGAGACTCCTTATATCTTGATCTCTGAGAAGAAAGTTTCTAACATGAAAGAATTATTGCCTGTTTTGGAAGCTGTTGCACAAACTGGCAGACCTTTGTTGATCATTGCTGAAGATGTTGATGGTGAAGCATTGGCTACTTTGGTAGTAAACAAAATTCGTGGTTCTTTGAAAATTGCTGCTGTTAAAGCTCCTGGCTTTGGCGATCGTCGTAAGGCTATGTTGCAAGACATTGCTATCCTTACTGGTGGTACGGTGATTTCTGAAGAGCAAGGTTACAAACTAGAAAACGCTGGTATCGATCACTTGGGTACTTGCGAAAAGATCATCGTAGACAAAGACAATACTACTATTGTAAATGGTAACGGTGAGACTGGTCGTATTGAAGGACGTGTAAACGAGATCAAATCTCAAATCGAAAACACTACTTCTGACTATGACAAAGAAAAGTTGCAAGAGCGTTTGGCTAAATTATCTGGTGGTGTAGCTATCTTATACATTGGTGCAGCTACCGAAGTAGAAATGAAAGAAAAGAAAGACCGTGTAGATGATGCATTGCACGCTACCCGTGCTGCGGTACAAGAAGGTACTGTAGCTGGTGGTGGTATTGCTTTGATCCGCGCGATTGATGCTTTGGACACTGTTAAATTTAGTAACGAAGACGAAGAGACTGGTGTTAATATCATTCGCACTGCTTTGGAGTCTCCTTTACGTACCATCGTTTCTAACGCTGGTTTAGAAGGTAGTGTAATTGTACACAAAGTACGTGAGGGCAAAGGTTCTTTCGGTTACAATGCACGTAGCGGCAAATTTGAAGATTTGGTAGCTGCTGGGGTAATTGACCCAACTAAAGTTACTCGTTTAGCACTTGAAAATGCTGCTTCTATCTCTGGATTATTGCTTACTACTGAGGCAGTAATTGCTGACGAACCAGAAGAAGCTGGTGCTGCTGGTGGCGGAATGCCTGCCGGAATGCCAGGTGGCATGGGCGGAATGGGTGGAATGATGTAAGCCCCCCTTTTGTCTTAGACAAAAAGCTATAAAAACTACGCCTCCTGAGAGTTGTTTCTCAGGAGGTTTTTTTGTTCCAAAAAATTGGTAGCAAGCAAAGGCTATTCATTGAAAACAATAAACAGCAAAAGAAAATAGTGATTGTACGATTGTTGCTAATTTTTGGGTAGCATCAAAAATCAGAACATTCACTATGAGCTATACAAAATCACCTGATCACTGTTTTTTTCAAAACAAAAATTATAACCTGTACCATATTGCTGAACTCAACTTGTTGATTGTAGAAGCCAGGGGGCTGGTACAATTAGCGTTTGCTCAGGAAGCTTGGTACAAGGCGATTGACAAAGCAGTAGAATTTAAAGCATTAAAATGGCTCATAGATGGATCGGCCATTGAACTTGTAGACCTCAAAGCCAGCGAATGGCTCAGCAAAGAATTGTTTCCTGTTTTGGGCGAAAAACTTGACTACCCAGGACAACGCATTACCGCAAATGTGCTTCCAGCACGTTTTTATGCCGAGATGAGCTCAAAAGACTTAATGAAGAAAAAACTGGAGCATGATACTACTGCCAGCGAAGGAGGTATACAAAGGGTTTTTCAAAATTTCAAGACTTTTGAGGAAGCTTATGAGTGGGTGGTGAACCATCAGGAATGAAATTATTTCTTGGCAAAATATTCGGAAGGAGAAGCTCCCATGAGTTTCTTAAAGGATTTGTTAAAGGTAGTTTTAGAGTTGAAACCTGCCTCTTGTGCAATACCAAAAATCGTAAATTTTTGTGCTTCTTCGGTCTGAGCCAATGCGATAAATTCTTTGATACGATAATAATTGACATACTCAAAAAAGGTCATACCGATTCGTTCATTTAACAAACGGGCAACTTCAGGATTGCTCACCCCTAGCAAACCGGCAAGCTCTGACTTCAACAGTTTGCGGTTGAGGTAAGGTTTCTTGTTTTCCATTAATTGTTCCAGCTTGTATTTTAGCTGGTCAAGGTCTTTTTGTGACAACCGAGAATGTGCATATTTTTTGGTTTTTACTACTGATGCCAACCTAAACAAGTCGGGCGCTGTCATACCATAATAAGCAATCAAAAGAATAATGAGAGCAATGCTCAACCAAAGGGCTTGTCGAGTGGTTTGGGCAATAAACTTATTCCCATAAATACTCATCAAATAAACCACCACCCAGCACAATAAACAGGCTCCTATGGCTATCAAAAAAGTCAGGAAAAACCGCGTTTTGACCACATAGCTCAACTCATTCTGTAGTTTTTTCTTAAAGGCAAAAAACAAACGGCAACTAAGCACCCAATACGTAATGTTGAACAACAAACCCACCCCTGCAAACCAAATAGACATTTGAAGTAGTTGCCCACTCTTATATTTGGCTATGTAGGCTTCTTTGGTAGGTATGATAAAAAACACCGTAATTAGTATGATATAAACCACCCCTGGAATATAATGCACCAAATCGCGATAACTAAAGCGTTTGTCAAACAAAGACGATCGGGTAAACAAATATATGGTAGCTCCAAACAACAAAATGGCAAACTCGGAAATGGTAATGAGTTTGAAGTTTTTGCCAAAAACCTCTGACATATACAACACCCGCCCTGTAAGTCCTACAGTTAACACCAACACAAAAACAATCAAATATTGGTTCAGGGTTTTTCTACGTGTGGGCGAAAAAAGGTAGATAAATATCAAAAACAGGCTTTGTAGGTAGCCAAAATATACCAATTGATTCAAAAAGTTTTGCATGCGCTCTAAAACCAATAAACAAAGTAGGCACTGTACGCAATGCCTACTTCTGACTCATAAAATTAAAAAATTTTAAACTGATGCACTTGTTTTACGGCTTGATGGTTCATTTTTAGATTGGCGCGATAAAACTGCTCAAACGCTGCTTTACTTTCCCACTGGGTAATGGTAAAATAATCAGGGTTATAATCATAACCAAAAGGCGAAACTCCTTGAGTAAGTTCCAGCTTAACCACTCCTTTTGACTGACGCACTTTTTTGCGCCAAGCTTGCTTAAACTCACGAAACCCTTGTGTATCTTTTTGCCAATAAGCAGTCAATACCGTGTATTTTTTCTTATGTACCTCAAAAGATATGTCTTTTTTTAATTCATAATAGGTGAGGTCAAACCTAGACCAAATGTTTCTCCTCTTCTGGTGAAAATCGGGGTAGTTTGCCTCTACATGCGCCAAAAACTTATTACGAAGGGCAAGATTGTCCCAATAAGCCAATATTACGCTCTGGGGGTGGTAGTTTCCCTGAGTAGGGCTTTCTTTTACAGGAAACCCTTTTAGGGAGTGGTAACCAAATTTTTTACCTATGGGGATAAATGTTTGAATGTAATTTTTAGTTTTTTCTTGTACACCTGGTTTCAGCCTCAACAACAAAAGATCAAACACCTGCCCTTTTTTTAGATGATAAGTGAGTTTGTCAGATTGGGCTGATAAAGTCAAGGTATGCACCCACATGAAGCACAATAACAATAATATTCTCATAAGTTTTTTTGTTTATATGATTTGTAATTCCACAAACCTATGAGATTGGTTAGATAACGAGAAATAAAACAAAGGCATAGGGGTACATATACGGTATATGTACTTTATTGCTATTGGTAAACAAAGGAAAAAAACAGTATTTAAGCACTTGCCAAACGCCTATTGACTAAATGGAAAGCCACTACACCATTGCCAAATGTTCACTATACATTCCACTGGTAATTAACACTTTGCAAAATTATTGTTTACTCAAAAAATCTCCTTAAGTAACGGACAATAACTTCTCTATTTAGGAAATGAATATTTTATTTTTCAACCGTTACTAAACCAACAATTGACTACATCAAAGTTGTTGCTTTTTGCATAAAGTCTCTGATGATTAATTCACAAAAAATTGTTAATGAAAAATATTACTTGAACTATCTCTTTTGGGTTGGTGTTTTGACGGTGGTAATTATAAAAAATAATGACTTTAGTAAGCTTGATGACAGTTTATAAAAATTAAATTGCTCAAGTTTGTACGACTGTTTTTTTATTTCATTCAAAAACCCTTTAATAAAATGATGAACAGACTCCTATCCACTCTTTTACTGGTATTGATTGCCAGTGGTTTAACTTACGCTCAAGACTCTCCGGCAAAATCGCGGTTCAGTGCCGACTTGGGCTTAAGTGTTGGTGCGCAACAATACGGCGGGCATGCCTGGTTATCTAATATGCATTTTTTGGGAGCCAAAAGAAAAATAGGTATTGGTTATGGTATTCGCTGGAGCTCTTACTTTGGTACAGACCAGAACTTTACCAGTGCTCCTCCCGAATTTGCTGGAAAAGCAGAAAAAGAAGGGACTTTGACGGTAGCCAATGCCCAAATTAACTCTTTGAACCTTGCCATATTTTTGCAATATAACATTACCTCAAAACTAGAAGCGGGATTTAACATCGATGCCATTGGGTTTAGCTTTGGCGAAGAACAAGGCAGTGCTTTTGCACCTCCAGGTACAGGTACCAGCAATACTGCTGCTTATTTGGCCAGCCCCACTTCTACCAATATTTTGCTGGTAGGAGCCAATGATCGTGGCTCGCTTTATTCTGAGTTTTTTGTTCGTTATAAACTCAACGACCGCCTGGCAGTCAAAGCCGCTTTTAGTTATTATTTTTTAGAATATACCACCAGTCAGCCTATAGCTGCCAACGATGACAACGACCGTTTTCGTAACAGCGCTTCTATGGTGGGGCTTGGGGTCAGCTATACAATTAAGTAATTGCCTAAATTAAGCGACGTGTTCGCCCCTGAGAAAAATACTTATAAAACCCTCAACAATAATGGCCTGGTTTGGCTTCAAGCCTTATTGCCATATTTTGTTGAAAAATAACCGAATTAATTGCGTTGCTCACTGTATCACAGGACGAGCTCCAAGCTTTTTTCTCAATTAACTTTGTAGGGTTTGGACTTTGTTCTACGGTTTCGAACACCTATTTTAGAACATGTCACTAAGCATTACATTGTTATGCTGCCACAAGTAAAGTGATATATAAAAAAGAAGACCTTTGAACATACAAAGGTCTTCTTTTTTGTTTCCAAATTTTGCTCTCAGAGTATCATTTCACTACAAACCTCATAGTATGTACAGTCTCTCCCAAAGTTGTCCTCAATAGGTATATTCCAGCTTTATAATTAGCCGTATTGATTTTGATCAACTTTTCATTCTTCTTCTCTTCTTTACTGTTTGCCCTATCTATGACATTCCCCAGTAAGTCAATCACTTTTATATTTACAGCTCCCTTTTGAGTCGTATTTGTGTTTACTTTCAGGTATAGCGTGCCTCCCTTTTTCACTGGGTTAGGATAAGCAAATACCACCAAGTCGTTGCCCTCTGCACGGTTAGCAGCCCTTGTATTGGCAGTAGTACCTAGTGCTATATTTAGTGTATAGTCTTCTACTTCGCCATAACTAAAACTACCACAAGCAGTTGTGCTTCGGTAAGATACCTTGATCCTCATATTGGTGCTGCCAAGTACTGCATTTGCAGGAATGGTTACCGTAGCTACTGCCACCAGGTTGCCAGTTTTATTCATTGCTATAGTTTCGCCACTATCATCAAAATCACCATCCTGATTCCAGTCTACCCACGCATACATTTCATCATCGCTACCATCTCTATACCCCTCTATTTCTACTCTTAGGTTATGACTACTGTTTCTGGCAACTGTAGTAGAAATGTATCTATAGTCCTGATAACCAATTGCACCTCGGTCAGAAGAATTATTAATGGCTCCTAATTGAACTTTGGTAATGGCTTCTGGACCATTATTTCCTTTAGCAGTACAATACACCCTGTCATCGGCAGATAATAATGTACCTGCAACAATAGACTGATCAGGAATAGCTGAAACTGCACAAGATAAGAACTGTAATACTTTTCCATCTGAACTTACCTTCATTTCTATCCAACCATAGTGCATTCTGCCCGAACGTTGAAAACGAATGCCAATATATTGTCTTTTTCCTCTCCAGGCCTGATAAACATCAGAGTCAATCATATGTTGTCCTCTGCCTAAATGATACTGTCTACCTTTTTTCCAAGAACTGCTTGGACCTATTTTTATGCCATAACCCAATGGAGTTAGTTCATAGTTATCGTTGGCGATGGCATCTTTTCGCCAGGAAATAAACTTGAGACCAGGCACTGACGATTGTCCTGTTTTATAAAGCTGCAATTGGTAAGTGACTTGTGCACGTGAAAGGCTCTGGTGAGAGGTTAATAAGGAAAAGTTTGCTGAATTGGGTGACCCTTGATTTAAATCCATGACCTCATTTTCTAATGTTTTGATAAAGCTTTTCCCTAAAAACTCCATATTAAGCGTATATTTTGAGGCAATTATTGTCGCCGCATTACCAGAAGTAAAAGCTGCATTCAAAAACTCCAGTTCAATATTGTTCCGATAGTCCCAGCCTTGGTTGGCACTATGCCCTTGATAGGTAGAATTACCCTTCATTTTCAAGCGGGCACGTTTAGAATCAAGTACGTTTACCTCAAAAATAAGCCCGGCAGGTACATTTTTAATAGTATAATGAGTACCTGACGTCAATACTCCCCTGTTAGCAAACGATGCATTCTTAAGTTCTACCAAAATGTCGTTTGCCATTGCTCCATCGTTGGTTTTAGCTTCTACAAACCTGTCGTTATAATAAACCACCATAGGTTTGGTGATAGTAGTTGTCATAGAAGCTCCAGGTTTCTCCCTCAATCCATAAGCAATTCCTTTTACATACGAACCGTCTGCTGATGCCTCCAAAAGCAGCCAACCATAAAGATAAGAATTATTGATGGTAGGAATACGAATGGCTGCATAAGCGGTTTTGCCTCGCCAGGCAGTATACCCAGGGCTTGTAATAATGGGCAACTGATCGGTCACGCCTGCCCGACCTTGCCAAGTACCGGCTGAGGTTGCCGAAATGGTAGTATTTTCTGACAAAACCCGTACTTGTTTGGTATTGGTATTGCACAATACTTCCAGGTTGGTTTCATAATTATCCAACGTAACTTGGTCACCATCAAAGTTTCTTAATAAAACACTGAACTTGCCCCCAATAGCAAATGACTCAAAAGAGCTATTTTGTGGCAGTCTATTTGGAGTAGTGTACCCCATTTCTATGTGTTTAGAAAACACCTCATAGTATCTGCCATAAGCCTCAAGAAAATCTATAGTATAAGTACCTGTAACATGAGTTAGTTGTGAAACCCCTCCTATAATAGCTGGATTTAATAAAGTCACAGTAAAATTGGTCGAGTTGGCTTTGTTGTGCTGATTTGCTTTTCCTGCCAAGGAAATTTCTGCCATTGTTTGATCAATCACATTGATATTGACTGTTAAACCCGCTGGAACCCCGCTTACCGCGTAGTGCACTCCCTGCTGCAATGCTCCCAATCTGGCAAACTGTACTCCTTCAGCTTTGATTTTTCTTTTATTTAGTATTTTGCCGTCATTATCAAAATGCTCAACCAAGTTGAGGTATTTATCCTGATCGCTGTCGGTAATTTGCTGATATGTAAAAACAACCCTGCGATTTGCAGGCATGGTAACCGTACCAGTAGCTATCAGATTGTCGTTTGCCCACAGTGTTTTTCTTGCCTCATGCAAATCAAGAAACCCTTCCATACGTGTAACCTGCCCTTGGGTAAACATGGCTTCGCAAGGGTTATAGTCCATGTGATTTTGCACATTGATAAATTCATTGAAGCAGTTCTGTAGGTCAGTATTCACACTACAGTCTCCCGATACCTCTCCTCCCGTGGTGGCAGGTGTATCGCTTACTTTATCGCCTTCTCCTCTGGTACATCCTCCTTTAAAAGTGTGTTCTAATCCTAAAAAATGCCCAAACTCATGAGTTAAAGAGGAAGCAGGAGGAGTATACAACAAATATTTACCATTATACACTACTCTGGCAGTGCCTTCTTCAGACATACCTGTAGATGGCAACCAAGCAGTACCCGAATTGGTAGTACTACCCGATTTTAAAATCAATTGAATGTGCACATTCATGTACTTAAAGTTGTTCCAGGCATAACGGGCAATGTCCTTATCTCTGGTACCGTTCAAGGCAAAACCTTCTTGGTACTCATGGTAAATAATACCAGTAGTTGTGTTGCCTTTGGGGTCAATTTGAGCCAACCGAAACTCTACATCCATCCTACCCTCAATACTTTGAAAACGAGGGTTTACAGGGTCGTTGCCTCCTTTAAAATTGGCATTGACAGCTTCTAGAGCTTCTTTTACAATGGCATCGTTTACAGGGTATACTTTTCCACTGTTTCCTTTCCATTCTGTGCCATATATATGAAAAACTACCGGAATGACATACCTCGGATTTCCTGCCGCTTTTTGCTGTTTGGTTACCCTATGGGCTTCATTGGTTCGGCTACGAAAATACTGCTGAAGGGCTCCTTCAAACGCCTTAGAGTTTGGGGTAGCTGTCTGCTGATACAAGCAACTTTCATTGTTTTGACGTTGGTTTTGTGCCTGTGCAGGCATGGCAACAAAGAGGTAAGACAGCAATGTAGCTGCCCACAATTTTACAATAAATGTTTTCATTATTAATACATTAAAGACGTGTAGTATAAATTGGAATAGTACAGAAGTATCTCACATGGATGACTCCTGAATTGATTTTCTGACTTTTGTCAGTACATAAAGTTTGGGTGAACTCTCACAACTACCTGAAGAATAACCTGTGAAAATAAAGTGGTCCGATGGTGTAAGGCATTGAGTCGTTGGATTATAAAAAACCAAGCCTACAAACGCTTAAATACCAGTAAGTTTCAAAGTGATTTTTTGCCATGCCAATGGCCTGAACCATTCACTGCGTGGAGCGTACCGCAAGTAGTGTAAGGCTGTTTTTTCAAAAAGGACACAACAACTGGAAGTTACATTTCCTGAATCAGATTATTTTGTTGGATTACTAAGCAAGTACAAACCAAGCTATTGTATCTTGCATTAAAGCAAGTATATAATAAGATGGTCTTGGGCAATACCTTGGAGTTACAAACAATTAGTGAGTGATGCTCCATTGTCGGGGTAATACAAAACTTGAGGTAATGATCAAGTTTAAAGAGGGGGGCTTAATTGGTTAATTAAAACTTTGAGCGCAATCGTTTGCTGTCTCATAAGTTGTTTTTGGTATAAGGTCAACTGATAAAAAATTAACATGATAATATTATTAAAAGTGTGTAATATAATTTTATTATGAGCCTAATGTAATAATTCAATATACTGAGCCATCACTCAAGTACACATTTTTCAGGAACAGGTTAATAAAGTACAAATAGCTGACAATTTAGTATAACTTTATACTGCTTACCACGCTACCTTTACATACAATTACATGCTATATACCTTCAGACAAGGGCAGTAAAAAAGATAAAAAAACACGCAAAACAGTATCTATCCAAACTTTATTCTGTACAAGTTTTTATTTGACATATATCAATCATTATTTGTTTTTTTACGGTAAAAACTCAATTTAACCACACATTATTTTACAATACAGGCTTTATGCTTTTGTTTAAAAAACACTTCACCGCCTGCTATACACTATCAAAAAACACCCACCCCCCCCCCTGTCATCCCATTACACAAATTACAAAACCCGATTTAATCCAAATAATATCTTATTAAAGATTACATAACACACACTTTATTCTGTCAGAGTTATTTTTCACTACATTCACGCCTTTCTTTACTTAACCCAATCAAATACAATGAAAAATTACACGCTAATCTTGGCTGTTTTGATGCTTGCAATAGTGGGTTGTCAAAACAGTGAAACACCCACCCCCACTCATCAAACAGTTGCTCAAATACCAGGCAATGCACCTTCTGTACGGCAGTCGGCTGCTTTTTATGCTCACCTGGCTTTTCAGCATGCGCCTGTTCACTATCAAGACGTTGATCGTACTGGATCGCACGGCTTGAGCGGTAAGGCTGACTACATTACAGCAGTAGATTTTGATGGTGACCTCAACTCTAGCAACAACTGGAACAACATTGCCAATAATGCTTATAAGGCGCAAGCCCATGCGTATTATTCGGTGGTGGAGACTTCTACTCATTATTTTATCATTTATGCGTTTTTTCATCCCCGTGACTGGACTGATAATTGGTTTTTGTATCGTTTTGATGAACACGAAAATGATTTGGAAGGTTTGTTAACTATTGTAAAAAAAGATGGCAGTACTTATGGCAAAGCCGAAGGAGCTATTACAGTTTTTCACCGCGATTTTTACTCTTACAAAGCACCTGGATCATCACTTACTAATGGTGATGAAGACATTGATGGCACTTTTACTACCCAATATTATGGAGGGGTGTATCGTTTTAAAACTTCGCAAGAGGCCAAAGGACATGGTTTAAAGGCACACGCCAAGCAAAAGCCAGGGGGCAGTGATTATGTGGTATATTACCCAAGTAAAACTACCAGCGAAGTGCCTGACGATATTTATGACCGTCACGTAAAATACAAATTAGTGAATATGTTTGGAGCAGATGGTTTGTGGACGAATCGCTTCAACACTGCTTTTTTGACCAATGCCAAGAGCTTTCCAAGTACTTACGGAAATGGTTCGGCAAATGCTCCGTGGAACTGGGACGACCACAACGATGGTGGTGGGCAAGGTTTATTACATGGAGGAATGGCTTATTACCCTGCCGAATTGGTAGCTGCTTATTTCAATGGATTGGGCTCGTTTAGCAAGCAATATATTTATAACCCTTATTTGGGGATTGAATAAAAGTTTAACATAAAAAAATCCTGAGATGGTTTAATCTCAGGATTTTTTTATGCTAATTATCTATGTCTTAAAAATTCTCATGCATACCTTCATCTGAACGGTCAGTACCTATGTTGTTGATCTGATCTTCGTAAGAGAACTCCATTAAGGCTGGTTCTACCCTGGCATACTCTCTAATTACTTGTACTACCAAAAAAGCAGCTATGATGCCTAATACATGTTGCGCTATACTCATGATGGTGACCACTTGTATTTCAGCTATTTCTTTGGCGTTCATTGCCAATCTGAAGCTCACCTGCCCCAAGACACTCTTAAGTATCCAGGCAGCCCACCAAACCCCTAAAACAGACGTAGAAAGTTGCCCTTTGTCTTTGAACTCGTGGGTTGCCAAAAGCTCAGCTGTTTCTTCATACAATTCTTTCATTATTTGAAAAGGGCGAAACAAGTTTAAAAATGGCACAAACCAAGCACCCGCTGCCCAACCTTCCGAATGGTTCAAATGATCAACTCTTTGGTGCAGATTGTAGTAGGCACGGCGAAACCATTGGATAAAAGTAATGCCCGAAATAGTGAGTACAATCAAATACACTATGGCCACCAAACGTTCTCGGGCATCGTTGGCGTTGGCTTCTTCAATTGTAACGGATGCTCCTGCCACAGCTGACTGAATAAGGTCATACTGTAAGTAACTGGAAATTAAAGCTATAACCTCAACAACCATCACTACCCAGATTAAAGTAATGGCTGTTTTTGCCCGTTGATCATTGGGTTTTAAATTGTTCATAAATCTCTTATTTTAAGTTTAATACACTTATTAAAAAACATAGAGGTTAATTATTTTTGTTGGATAAAACTTGGTGAATAACAACGACTCACTATTTTGTTATTTAAACTTATTCAATTTATATTTTGAACGTGCCCCACAGCAATTTAGTTATTTAAAGTTTTTAGTTCTGTTACCAACATATTTTATAGCCAATGACCACCAAACGACAAAAGTAACCTTTGTAAAAAATTGGTGTAAGCCACAAAAAAAGCGACAAGTCATGATGTATGACTTGTCGCTTATTGCTTCTTCCTTTGTGTCTTTGTCTTTGCTTAAACGGCTACATTATTCTCGCGCAAGGCATCGTTTAACGAAGTTTTGAGGTCGGTACTGGCTTTACGTTGGCCAATAATCAAAGCAGTAGGAACCTGGAACTCTCCAGCAGGGAACTTTTTAGTATAAGTCCCAGGAATCACTACTGATCTTTCGGGTACATACCCCTTATATTCTACAGGCTGGTCGCCAGTTACATCTATTACTTTGGTGCTTCCGGTAATGGTTACATTGGCACCCAATACGGCTTCTTTGCCTACCCGCACCCCTTCTACTATGATGCAACGCGAACCAATAAAAGCGCCATCTTCTATAATAACGGGGGCTGCTTGTACAGGTTCTAACACACCACCCAAACCTACACCACCACTTAGGTGTACGTTTTTGCCTACTTGAGCACAACTGCCTACAGTAGCCCAAGTGTCTACCATAGTACCAGAGTCGACATAAGCTCCAATGTTTACATAAGAAGGCATCATCACTACCCCCTTGGCTACATACGCTCCATGACGTGCCAATGCGTGAGGTACCACACGTACTCCTAGCCCGGCATAGTCGTTTTTCAAAGGAATTTTGTCGTGAAACTCAAACGGACCTACCTTGATGGTTTCCATTTTACGCGTAGGAAAATACATAATTACTGCCTTCTTAATCCATTCATTTACCTTCCAGCCATCAGAGGTTGGCTCGGCTACCCTCAACGCTCCTTTATCCAGTTTTTCAATAATGGTGTTGATAGTTTCTACAGTGTCGGCTTGTTGCAAAAGGCTACGGTCTTCCCACGCCTTTTCTATCAAAGTTTGAATATCGTTCATGATTTGTTTTTATTACAGCGACAAGGCATAAGCTTCAAGCAGCAAGGTTTACCATACTATACCAAAACCCCTTGTGTACACTTGTAGCTTGTCGCTTGATTCTTATAGCTATTATGGTTTTAAAATTAGCACATTCGCCTATAAGTTTCTAACAGAACAGGTATTTTTCTGAAAAACAGATTTTTTTATTTTTTTATTTTCACGTCAAATATTTTACCTTGTAGTAGAGTTGGATCAGATGCCAATTTCATTTATTCAATTCATCTAAAATAATTGTAAATCTTCACTTAACTTTCAAACATTATGGTTGACCAATTAGCCAAAGAAATTGCGGCACACGCAAGTATCAACGAGGAACAAGGTAAAATTGCAGCAGAAATTGCCATTGAGTTTATCAAGAAAAGAGTTGCCGATAAGGTAGATCAAAAGGTAAACGAAGTACTCACCCTTACCTCGGCTACTATAAAAGCCGAAGTATATGAGGCTGTCACTGGAGAACCTAAAGAAACTTTCATGGAAAAAGCGTCTGAGATGACTAACGATGCTAAAGAAAAAATAGGAGAGTTTGCCGGAGACGCCAAAGAAAAAATAGGAGAGTTTGCCGACACTGCCCGTAACTTTTTTTCTAACCGTTTTGGCAAAAAAGAGGAAGAAAAGAAAGACGACGACAAAAAAACAGACGATAAGATTGCAGAGAAAAAAGACTAATCCTAATAGTCTATAGCATTCGGTCGATAGTCAATAGCTTTTACAGCCTAAAGGCCCTTAGCTTTAGGCTGGTTTGCAAGCATGCTACCTGTTTTATAATACATTGATTTTTAAGGGTTTATAAAATCGGCAGATGGAAGCAGTTTCTTGTGAGTATCAACAACTAATATTGCATCGAGAAGCAATGTAAAGCTTTTTAGATTAAAGTTTTGTTTTTTTACAAAACTATCGAATACAAGGCACCAGGCACTCCCTGGTGCCTTTTGTTATAAGGGGCAATTGTTTTAAATTCATATTTCCATAACTTTGGCAAGAGTTGCGTAACAAACGATGAAATAGGCAATTTGTATAAATTTATTTTTATGAAACGAGTAGCAGTATTTACCTCAGGAGGCGATGCGCCAGGAATGAACGCTTGTATAAGAGCAGTGGTGCGTACCGCCATTTATAACAACATAGAAGTATATGGCATTATGCGCGGCTACGAAGGAATGATCAAAGGGCGCATTCACCGGATGGAGTCTAAATCGGTAAGTAATATTATACAACAAGGGGGCACGATCTTAAAGTCGGCCCGTAGTGCTGAGTTTCGTACTTATGAAGGACGCAAACAAGCTTATCAACAACTTAAGCATTTTGACATTGATGGCTTGGTGGCCGTTGGTGGCGATGGTACTTTTACTGGTGCCAAGGTGTTTCACGAAGAGTTTGGTATGCCCACAGTGGGTTGCCCTGGTACTATCGATAACGATATTTATGGGACTGACTATACCATTGGCTACGATACAGCAGTAAATACTGCCCTGGAAGCTATAGATAAAATTCGCGATACCGCTGACTCGCATAACCGGGTGTTTTTTGTGGAGGTAATGGGGCGTGACTCAGGCTATATTGCCATTCAGTCGGGGATTGGAGGCGGCGCCGAAATAGTGATGGTACCCGAAACCGAAACTACCATTGCCCAAGTAATAGAAACCTTACAAAAAGGCAGGCTCAACCATAAATCTTCTTCTATTGTAATTGTAGCTGAAGGCGATGAAGAGGGCAACGCAACCGATATTGCCGCCAAAGTAATGGATGCAACCGAAGGGTTAGACATTAAGGTAACTACTTTGGGGCATATTCAACGGGGAGGCTCACCTACAGCTCAAGATCGAATTCTTGCCAGTAGAACGGGGATTGGTGCAGTAGAAGGGCTACTTGCGGGCAAAAGTAGTGTAATGGCTGGGGTAAAAAACAACAAATTGGTATACACACCTTTTGAAGATGCCATTGATAAAAACAAGCCTATTGAGGATGAACTCATTAAACTGGTAGATGTACTAAGTATTTGATATGCAGCACATTGCTGTTTTCTTAAAATCTTAAGTGGTTAAAGTTTTACAGGGTCGCCTAATTTTAATGTTTTCCCAAACACTGACTCGCTTCTTGTAATTAGTGTTTGGGAAATTTGTTTTAGCCTCCCTGATCATTGGTTACCAGTAATATAAAAGGCGAACACTTACTCTAATCGTCTTCTCCTAATTCACAAGTTTATCAATAAAACAGGGCGTATCTACACACCAGGTTAGCATTGTAGGCGCTTGCTTACATCAATACTCCATTGACTGCCCTGAGTGGTTTGGGCAGTTCAGTTTCTTTGAGCTGCTCTCTCAGGTCTATTTCTATAGTGCGACACATAGACGTCATAGGAATGTCATTGATTCCGTTCGAAAAAGGATCTTCGGTATAGTGCCCCACTTGCTCAAGTACTGTGAATATCCAAGAAACCAATACCGCCAAAGGAATCGTCATCCAGTGCAATATATCTACAAAGCCAAAAGGCAACAAACACACAAAAACCCAAACAAATACTTTGGTAAAAAAAGCGTATTGACGAGGCAAAGGGGTGTTTTTGATGCGTTCGCACTTGCCTTGTAAGTCATACATAACATTGAGCGAGCGGTCTAGTTCCATGTGTCTAAAATCGTCAATCAATCCTACACTTCGGGCATATTGCAGGCGTTCTCCCTGAAGCTGGTTCAATTGGGTAGGTTTATTTTGCTTGAGGTTTATTTCTTTGAGTTCTTCTTCTGAAATAAAATGGATTAACTCGTACCAACAGGTTTCATTGAGCAAGTCTTCGCGACGTAAATGCAAACGCAGGGCGTTGAGCCAGGCAAGGTGTCGATATACCAGCTCTTTCTGAAGTGTTTTCGCGTTTTCTTCACTCATATCACCTTGGGCAAACTGTGTAGTAACAAATGTAGTAACCTGACGGGCAAATGAGCGGCTGGTGTTTACAATGCCTCCCCATATCTTACGGGCTTCCCAAAAACGATCATAGGCTGAATTGTTGCGAAAACCTAGCAAGATGGCAACCGCTGTGCCCAGAGTACCTAATGGCAAAAAAGGTATAGCTACTTGCTTTACCCCATAATGTAAGTAAACAATACAAACCAAAGTAGCCAAAATGGTAAAGATGAAGAGGTTTTTCCAGGCAAAACCCAAAATTACCCTGAATGAGATAGTTTTATTGATATACATTCTGTTGTGTGAGTTACAATGTAAAAGCCACAAAGCACAAGTTGTAAAGAGTGAGAGACAGGCAATCCTGTAGTGTAGGATTTCGACTACTCTTCAACAAGCAATGCTATACAACCAAAATTAACAGAACATTCCGTAAAACCCAAACTCCTCCTTGTGACCCTATGTGTCAAGGCTTATTACCACCCTGACACATACAGATGATAAATTTCGTAATAGATAAATTTGAGAAACTATTACTATAATATCACTGAAAACCTGAAAATCAATTATTTACAATTTACCAAGGGGTGTTCCAGAATAAATTTACATTCTTAATTTCGTCTTTTAACTTGGTATAACTATGAAATATTTTGTCAAACGCCAGAAGTTTATTCCTAACATAAAAGTTATGGTTAAAAAAAATCTGGCACAAACAAAGGATTATTTAAAAGTATTGAAAGTATGAAAAAGGGAGCCAGACTTATAAGCTTGTAGTCTACGGAAGCTACATGTTTATCCAAACTTCATTGGAAACAAGCCATGCTGCTTTGAACAAACAGGAACATATAAGCCAAGTTAAAGAACGACACCAAGTATGGCTTATTTTAAACACTTTTTTACAGGGTTTAAGGATAAATATGCTCATAAGTTCAAAGCCCTGGCTTTGAGATATGAAAGTTGGGGCAAGGTTGATTACCAATGCAATATATTGTTGTCTCTGTCATGCTTTTAAGAAAGCCCAGGTATAAATCTTAAAACTAAAAAAAGACCTCACCGCAGAACGAAGCTCAAGCTTTGTATAGCTAATCTACTGAACTTTGTCTCTGATCGTTGTGCTTTTTTGGGTTACTTTATTTTTCCATTTTACTAAACAATTTCATAAATAAAATTCTATCATGTCAAAACTATCACGCCGACGATTTCTCGGCTTATCAGCTATGGGAAGTGCCTCTGTAATGGGATTAACCACTATTAGTCTTGCCAATTGTTTTAACCCTACCTTGCCTCAAAAAGAAAAAAACCGCAACGAAACTACCCACTTCACCTCCATTGTTATAGGAACTGGCTATGGAGGGGCAGTATCGGCTTTACGCCTGGGAGAGGCTGGAGTAGATACCTTAATGCTGGAAATGGGGCAACTGTGGGACAAACCTGGTCCTGATGGAAAAGTGTTTTGCAAAATGACCAAACCAGACGGACGAGCTATGTGGTTTAAGAACCGTACAGAAGCTCCTTTGAGTTCTTTTTTGTGGATAGACGCTATCAATCGTCCCATTGACTATTATGCCGGAGTACTCGACCGTATTAATTACCCCAATATGTCGGTATATGTTGGGCGAGGCGTAGGAGGAGGTTCACTGGTGAACGGTGGCATGGCTGTAACCCCTCCTATGAACTATTTTCAGGAAATTTTGCCAGAAGTAAATACTCATGAAATGTATAATAAGTATTTTCCTCGCGCCAATCAAAAGCTTCAGGTAAATACCATTCCTAATACTTTACTGGAAAACTCTCCTTACTATCGTTTTACCAGAGTGGGTCGTCAACAAGCAGAAAAAGCTGGTTTTAAAACTGTAACAGTGCCTAATATTTATGACTATAACTATATGCAGCAGGAAGAAGCAGGTAAAGTACATAAATCAGCTTTTGGCAAAGAGGTGATTTATGGCAACAACGGAGGCAAGCGTAGCTTAGACAAAACCTACCTGGCTGACGCTTTGGGAACAGGCAAAGTAACTCTTAAATATTTGCACCGGGTGGATGCCATTACCCAAAACTCTCAGGGGTTATACCAGATAGACGTTTCTGAAATAAACACTTCAGGGGCAACCGTTGCCAAAAAAACTTTTACTTGCAAACACTTATTTATGTGTGCCGGGTCGGTTGGCTCTACCGAAATGCTGGTACGTGCCCGCGAAACGGGTAAACTACCTTCGTTGCCAAGTGAGGTAGGCACTCATTGGGGCAATAATGGCAATGTAATGACTGCCCGTGCCAACCATATGTGGCACCCTACCGGCACCAAACAATCTACCATTCCGGCAATGGGCATCAACGATTGGGACAATGCAAGTAATCCGGTATTTGCCGAAATAGCTCCATTGCCCACTGGGTTCGAGACCTGGATCAGTTTGTACCTAGCCATTACCAAAAACCCTGAAAGAGGACATTTTGAGTACGATGCTACCAAGCAACAAGCTGTGTTACGCTGGGGAGCACATCAAAGTCAACCATCGATCAATTCTGCCAAAGCCATGTTTGACAAAATAAACAAAGCAAATACTACCATATACCGTTATGACTTATTTGGCAATAACAAGGCTTTTGCTGATGATTTTACTTACCATCCGTTGGGGGGTTGTGTGTTGGGCAAAGCTACCGATTTGTATGGTCGGATAAAGGGATACTCAAATTTGTATGTAAATGACGGAGCACTTGTTCCAGGCAATACTGGTGTAAACCCATTTATAACCATCACGGCAATGGCCGAACGTAATATAGAAAAGATAATTCAAGAGGATATGCTTAAATAAAAGTTGTAAGCAATTAGTCATAAGTAGTAAGCAGCCCTGACAGGGGCAAGTCCATAGATGCCAATGTATATCGGTGCTTCAAGTTGCGCCCTGTTCCATAGGTAACTAACAAATTTATAGTACGCTTATTTTCAATAGATTATGAATTTGTTAGTTAGTAGCTTTTTACCTTTTCAAATAAATATTTGGGTTACTTTGATTACAAAGCATGCGCTTCCTGCTTTTGTTTTTAGTGGTATTCCATCTATTCATTTTAATGCGTAACTTTGTTCTTAGTAACGGACAAAAAATAACCCCTGATGAAGTGGGACTGTAAGCTTTCTGTTTTGGAAATGACCTTTACCATCGATACCTTGTAATCTTTATCACTCGTAACACCACGAATCAAGTGAGGGATTCAAGCACTACAAAGCTAAAGCTGTGCTGAACTCTGCCAGAGGCTAAATGCCTTGCTTTGACAGCAAATTTCTATCTCCAAACGGATATCTTATTTTTCAACCGTTACTTAATAAAAAACCAAACATAAAATTTAATAAAAATGATAGGAGCACTGGGAATTTTGGTGGCTATTGGAGGCTTTTTGTTTTTGTGGGCTATGTTGAGCTACCACACAATGAATAAGATAAAACATCAACTGGATGAAATAAAAGAAAACATGGAGCAACTGAGCCAAACAAATGATGTAGCCAGCATAGAACAGTTGAAAATATACCAGAAACGTTACTCAGCAAAAAAATACGACTATAACGAAATGGTCAACGAAATGCCTTCGAAAATGGTAGCCATGGTGTTTAAGCTTAAGCCAGTTTCTTAGTACCAATGGCAACAATTTAATTCGGGAGGTAGTATTATTACATATAGCCTGATGACTACCGCTAGGTAGCAACGGCTCAACTCACAATCAAAAACTAAAGCAAAAGATGCCCGATAATAGACAAGGAATGTCACGCCTTGAATGGTATTTCAATAAATTGATTTGGAATACCCACATGCTGCACGAGTTATGGCAAGGCTTACTTGTGATTGCTGTTTATACCTTCGCCTTGGTATATTTTAAAGTAAACATTTGGTCAGAGCCCTCTACCATGGTACACTCTATTTTGGGGCTTGCCCTGGGGTTGTTACTGGTGTTTAGAACCAATACGGCGTATGACCGCTGGTGGGAAGGACGCAAGCTTCTAGGAGCCTTGGTAAACAACTCACGCAATATTGCCATCAAAATAAGTACTTATTTTGACACAGCCGAAGACAAAGAGTATATGAGCAGGATGGCATCGGCTTATGCTTTTGCATTGAAAAGCCACTTGCGTGACAGTGACGCTGCCAAACGTATTTTTGACTTGCACTTGATTACCGAAACTGAGTACCAACGCTTTAGAAAGCTCAAGCATGTACCCAATGAAATTGCCCGTTGCATGTACGCATTGGCTACCCAACGTTATAATGAGGGTAATCTGAAAGAAATGCAGTTTCTAAGCTTTGAAAAACACCTGGCTGCCCTGACCGATATTATTGGTGGGTGTGAACGCATCAAAAAAACGCCTATGCCATTGGCTTATGGTATTCACTTAAGGCAGTTTCTCAACTTGTATATATTTTCATTGCCATTCAATCTGGTACACGCCCTTGGCTATTGGACAGTACCTTTGCTGGCGGTTACTTATTATGCATTGGCGGGGCTCAAAGAAATTGGAGAAGAAATAGAAGAACCTTTTGGAACAGATAACAACGACTTGCCAGTCAATCAAATAGCCCACACCATTTATAATAATATTTATGAAACTACAGGTGTTACACAACCCAAGATTTTTGATGAGGTGAGCGAAACTCACGAAAATGAAGTAAACCATGATGCACAAGTACCCCGGTTTGACAAACAAGAGCTGATAGATAGACCATAGAAAGGTTCTGGGGACTAGTACTCTGGACACTAAATATGTAAAGCACTATTTCGCGCCTTTTGTTCAATAGCTTCTCTTAAAAAATATCCCATAGCTACGGCTATGCTCAATTTTTGAAGATCGCCAGTAACCAAAACCGAGCTTTTCGCGAGCTCAACGTAGTTAATTCATCAAAATCTCTACTTTACCTACTTAGAAGCCAGAGTGCTAGGTGTTAGGTTCTAGATACGTCTTGCAACTACGGGTGCAAGTCCTTAGATGTCGATGCATATCGGTGCTTTAAGCCACAAGTGCACCTTGTTTAACTTCTTGAGCTCACCACATCAAACTCCAGATTCAGCTCATCGGTAACTACACTTTTTCTATTACGTTGATTTTTGGCGATTTGCTAAAAACCATAGCTAGAGGTGTTGACAGGAACAAGTTTTAGGTTTTGAGGAGTCATGGTGGCGTACTGCACACCACCATATTTACATTTAATACCAAAGGGCAGGGTTTTAAACAAACCTTGCCCTTTTTTGGTTTATATTGTCCTGTCTTAATAAAAATTTGTTTAGTAGTTTGGGCAGTAATTTTTAGCCCTAAAGACAACGCTTTAAACAAACCCTAAATCAAAAAAACCTATGCTTGAAAATTTATTTACACTTGTAAACACGGTAGCACTTGTTGGTTGGTTGTTGTTGATATTTGCCCCAGGCTGGCAGTGGACCAGGCGTATTGTACTTTCATTGGGTATATCG
The DNA here is from genome assembly GCF_000169175.1 of Microscilla marina ATCC 23134. Taxonomy (NCBI): domain Bacteria; kingdom Pseudomonadati; phylum Bacteroidota; class Cytophagia; order Cytophagales; family Microscillaceae; genus Microscilla; species Microscilla marina. Next base: position 44,069 of record NZ_AAWS01000012.1, on the reverse strand, counting down.
CTGTTTTTTGCGATCATTTATATCGTAATGTTTGCCCTCAATATTGCCGCTTTTAAGCTAGATAGCTTTAGTACCCTGGCGGGGGTCATGGATTTATTTAAGGCCCCTCAAGCAGTGCTCATTGGTTGGGTACACTACCTTGCTTTCGACTTATTTGTGGGTTGTTGGGAGGTAAGCAACGCCCAAAGAACGGGCGTCCCTCATAAGTTTGTGATTCCTTGTTTGCTTTTTACTTTTATGTTGGGTCCTACCGGATTACTCATGTATTGGGTAGTGCGCCAATTAACCGTCAAGCCCAAGTTGGAGGCTAATTTTTAAAACTTAACCTCTGACTGGTTGGTTAGCATACTATGAGCGAACAAGAAATACAAAACCTGATTAAATTACTGAAAAGCGATGAAACTCAATATTGGGAAATCGCTTTTCAGATAATGAAAGGAACCGGAGTACCCAACCATCCTGAAGTGTACCGTTATGCCACCAACAATAACCATAAAGTATTGCTGAGTTATCAGCATAACCTGTTGCATCAGTTAAGCCAGCAATACCCTTCGCGTAAGCCTAGAAGAAACAAGAAAAAGTGGTAGGCGGTTCTCATCTCCTACTGCTTTTTTTGTGTGTATTTTGGATTCCTCCATTCCTCTTTTTTGCATTTCCCCTATAAATATCACCTCTGCCCTTTTTATTTTGCAGCACACAGTTTAGTTCACAACCCACTGTTTTACAAAACTTTAAAATCAGAAACAGTACTTCCCGATAAGCTCACACACCGTACTTATAGGCAGATTCCTCATCAATATAAAGTTTTGTCTACTTTTGGAACATCCTCGCTAAGCGTATGCTTAAAGCGTTGTCTTCAGAGGTAAAAATGATGAGCCATTTGTTCAGATTTGCTGAATGATAAGCACTGTTTCGCCTTTAAAAACAAGACAACCAACTAATTTGTAAATGCTCTAAAGAGGAAATGAACAAAGTAAAATTTAGTAGATAACCATGCAAAAGAACAAGCAAACATTGACTCAGAAAGAACGCCGCTACGATATCGACTGGTTGCGTATTGTATTGATTTTTAGCGTGCTGTTGTTTCATGTAGGAATGGTGTACCGGGGAAGCAATGAAGATTGGCACATAAAGAGTCCTCAAACCAGTGAATGGCTGCACCACCTCATGGTACAATTGCATATTTGGCGAATGCCGCTATTGTTTTTTATATCGGGGGTGGGCACCTACTTTGCCTTGGGCATAAGAAACAGCCGCAAGTATTTGGCAGAACGAACCAAACGCTTGTTTATACCATTACTTGCTGGAATGTTTGGCATTATAGTGCCCATTCAAGTATATATAGAGTTTCTTCTCAGGGGTAGGTTTCAAGGCAGTTTTTGGGATTTTTATCCTACAATATTCGAGTGGGTGCCCTACCCCAATGGAGCGCTAAGCTGGCATCACCTCTGGTTTATTTTATACCTTTTTATTTACTCATTGCTTGCCCTTCCTTTATTTTTACAATTGCGTACCACCAAAGGAAAAGCTTTTATTAAGCGACTCACACGTATTGCCAGTGGCAAGGGAGCATTGTTGCTGGGTGTACTGCCAATTTTGCTTGTCAAGGTTTTACTTAAGCCCCACTTTCCAGAAGAGACTCACGCCTTGTACAATGATTGGGAATACTTCACTTTTGGCTGGATGTTTTTTATTACTGGATATATGATTGCCTCCCATCAGCATTTTTGGGACATTTTGAAAGAGCAACGCCGTATATTTTTGATAGCTTGGGTGCTTGCATCAGCATTTTTGTATTATAACTACTTGGCTACGCCCAAAACCTGGATTTTCCCCAAGTTACCTTTTGACATTCGTTATTGGTGGATTTCTCAAACAATGGTTGCCTGGTTTAGCATGTTGGCGGTGATGGGCTATGGCTATCGTTATTTAAATATTCGGCATCGTTGGCTCAAGCCACTCAATCAAGGGGTGTATCCTTTTTACATATTGCACCAGCCTGTCATCATTGTCATTGGTTTTTTCTCGGTGCATTGGGGGCTGGGTGTTTGGGCTGGTTTTGTGGTACTTACGATTCTTTCTACAGTAGTCTCTATAGGTATTTATTGGTGGCTTGTTCGTCCATTTGCCCTGATGCGGACATTGTTTGGAATGAAACCCAAGCCTACCCTCAAAAAAGAAAGTGAGCCAACACCAATAAATCAACTTGCCTAAGAGCTTGTTTAAATTTTCGGTCATAGGAGGTTTTATGATGGGTTTTCGGATTAGATACGTCAAATTTACAATCAGGAAATCCTCGTAAAAGACCTGATTAATGAACCAAGCCGCAGGCGAGCTCTGCCTCTGCCTTTTGGCTAATTTTAAGCAAGCTCTAAAGCCACAAAGCGTGAACAAGTTACCCTGTTCACGCTTTGTACAAAAAATTAAGCATTGATTATGCTCCTACTGCTACCGGACGTTTATAAATTACATTGAACGCATCTAGTAGCATGTCTATAGACTCTACTACCTGCAAATGTTTGTTTTGAGGTATTTGTTCCAGCACTTTTCCTATTGATTTAAAAGAGCGGGTGCGAGCGTTTTCGTATACCTCTTCGCCCAATTTAGTAATCACTACATAACTGGCGCGTTTGTCGTGCTCAGCTTTCATTTTTTCGAGCAAGCCTCTCTTTAACAAAGGCTCAATCAAACGTGTAGTAGTACTTTTGTCTATGCCCAATCGCTCGTGTAAATCGGACAAAGGCATGATCTTGTTTTCTCGAATAAGATCAAGCATGTAGCATTGATTCAATGTAACCCCTGTGTTGTTTTGCGACTTTCGGTCAAAAAAACGCAGGGTTTTAGATAATTCCCTTACAGTATCAATGATTTTTTCCTCGATGTTAATGTCGTTTTTCATAATAACTCTCAAGTATTTTCAGCCAATGGCATGCCTTACATACCTTCAAACCTGAATTGTTTTTTAATGCAAACATTTAGATCCTAAATGTCTGTTGTTAGAAATTATTAACCTGATAAAATTTATATTAATACGCTTCCAATATGTGCTTGCTTGTTCCATCACTTGGAGTATACAATCACCCTTTTGTTTTGAACACAGTGCATAAGTGTGTTTAATCAAAAGTATTTGGTAGAATATCAGCTAGTTGAAAAGTATTCTAAAGTAAATGTTTAACGAAGTTATGTGGTAGCAGGAGTGTTTAAAGCAAAAATATAATGCTTAAAATATGTTGAGTGGTGGCTAGGAAAAGCTGGATTACAGTTTTTTTCTTTATGTTTTTTGCTAGTGCAAAGTTAATCTATTTTCGTATTCTTTAGTATTTCAATCTGTATTTTATCTTGTTTTAATCGAATTATTTTAGTCTACTTAATGCTTTGATAACGACATAAGTTGTATTATAGTTTTTTTAAGATAAAAAAAGAGTGATTTTACCTAAAAATAATATGGTTTGAATACCTACTTAGACAATGGAATTGTACAAGTCGCCTGTTTTTTGCCACAATAGTTGTATAGCAAGACTGTAAGTGGTGTGGTGTGGCAAGCTATACAACCCTGTAGAGGCAGTTTATACATAAGTAATCAACGCAGGAGTAGTCAAGTGAGGAATGTTGTTGAAACTCTTGAGGTAAAACTGTCCTTTGTTATACTGAAACTCGGTAAAAGAGGTGTTCATTACCTGCCAGTTGAGTTCCATCATTTTTTCGTCGCTAATACCCAACAACAACCCAGTGAGTACGCCAATGGTGCCGCCCGATGATATAACAATGCCCGAGCTTTTGCCTTCCATTCCATCCAGTAAAGTTTGATAAGCCCGCTGACAACGTGCCTTAAAGTCGACAAAAGACTCATACCCTTCTAAACCAAGCTCGCCTTTTGCCCATTTCTTCAACGATTGAAAAAACAATTTCAAAATACTTTTGCGTACTTCAGGGTCAGTTTTGCCTTTTTGCTCCATAGCCCCCTTTAGTTCAGGAGCATCGGCCATGAGTTGGGGCAATATTTTATTAAATATGCTGGCGCCCTGATGCTCATTAAAATCGGCATTGGTAAACACCTCAGGAAACCCCGCACTATGGGCATACTTTTCTATAATCCCTTCGCTGGTTTGGCGGTGGCGTTGCAAGTCGCCTTGCCAGGCAATGTCAAACTGAAGCCCTGTGTTTGCCAAATATTCGCCCAAATGGTTTGCCTGAGTTTTGCCCAAGTCAGAGAGTTGATCGTAGTTACTTTTCATAAAAGACGCTTGTCCGTGTCGTACCAAGTATAAGCTCGCCATAATGTCTTTAATTTATTTTAAATTTGTTGAAAGTTACCATTTTGTAATATTACAAAAACCTGAATCAAAAAAAATGAATCATTTGTTTACTCCCCCTGTTTTGTGGGCAATGCTACTGGTTACGCTGTTGTGTAGTTGTGGCAAAAGCGAAAAAAAAACCACCAATACCTCCTACAGTGCTTATGATGAAGAACTGGAGGTAGCAGGTAAAAAGAAAGAGAAGAAGAAGAAAAAAAAGAAGGGAAAAACGTTTAACCTGCCAAGTATTACCCTTACTCAAAAAAACGTAGAAGAAGAACTCAAAAAATATGGCGCAGCCCACCCCGAAAGCGTAGTAATGATTTATACCCGAATGGGCAACCTTAAACTCAAACTCTATAAAGAAACACCTTTGCACCGGGCAAACTTTATCAGATTGACCAAAATCAAGTATTTCGACCGTACCCAGTTTCATAGGGTAGTCAAAGATTTTATGATACAAGGTGGTGGTGGTGGTGGTTTGCACCGCATCAAACTCAAAGGAATCATAGGCAGTTACCGCATACCTCACGAAATAAAGCCCAACCGTTTTTTTCATAAACGAGGGGCGCTTGCTACAGCACGAATGTATGAAAACAACCCCATGAAGCGTTCTAATCCTTATAATTTTTATATAGTACAAGGCACTAAATACAATGTGCCCACGCTCAATAATATGGCACAAAAAGAGAAGCTTAACTTTAATCAGGCACAAATGCAGGCATATACCAATATTGGTGGGGTGCCCTCGCTAGACGGCAAGCATACGGTGTTTGGCGAGCTCCTAAAAGGCTTTGATGTACTGGACAAAATTGCCGCAGTGAAAACGAAAAAATCGGAGTGGCCAGCCGAAGACATTATCATTGACTCGGTGCGGGTGGTAGAGTAGTAAAAAACAATGGTGGTAAGTAGCTTCTACAGCTTAAAGCTGCTAGTGCAGTCTTTTAAAGATTAATAAAAAGCTACTTCTGGATGTTTAAAGAACTGAGTAATAAGTTTGGATTGTTGCTCAAACTTTTCTAACGCCTTGCTCAGTTCTTTCTTCAATGCTTCTATATTCTTGAATACTCTGTTCCTTAAACTTACATTTTTGAGGTAATTCCAGACTTGTTCCGACGCATTGAGAGCCGGGGAATAGGCTGGCTGCCTTACTACCTTGAGCCTTCCTTTGGGCAAAGTCTCTAAAAATCGTTTAAGAGTTTGATCAGCATTAATAATTTTATAATCCTGTCAAGGTTGATAATACAAATCTAAAGGTTGAGCTCGCAAGCTCGGAATGACACGTAAATCATAAATTTTTTAAGATAACAAAGTCTACAAAAGCAAGCAAAAAGTTTCATAAAACTACCTTGCGAACGTTCGTTTGAAAAAATCACCCATTTAACAAAACTCCTCTTTTTTACAGTTTTTGCCAATGCGAGTCTATTGAACTGAAGGGTTTCCAAACCAACCACAGCTCAATATTATTTCACCTGACCAACAGAAAAGGGTATGCGAAACTGGAGGTTTTTTCTTGCTATATATATTTTTGGTAAAAAGAAAAGCGGTACATTTGTTGAAATTAGCATACCATTTTCCTTCGTCTTATTAAAATAGGATGCCTTACAATGATGTGACACAGAGAATTTACAAATTACGCTTTTCTATCATCGTGTGATACCAAATATAAGCCGTTGTTCCTAAAATGCGTTGCTTGTAAATACTGTCTTTGCAGCTTTATGTACGCTTCATTTGAGATAAGACAGCCTTCCAGACGCAATATTTTCAATCCTAAAGCCCACCACTACTTTTGGGCGAAGTAGTAACCTTATTGCAAATTATTTTAATATTCATGTTGTTTATCAAAACTACCACATTTCTATTTTTAATATCATGAAAGTACCATCACTCAGGCCACACAAGTTTCTAAAACAAATACAAAAGATTTTATTGCTGTTATGCTGGGTTGGCATATGCAGCATACAAGCTCAAAACTATGAGTGGGCACATGGTATAGGCGGGACAGACTTCGATGCCGCCAATGATGTGGCCGTAGATGCCAGCGGCAATGTATATGTTGTAGGGAATTTTCGCAGTACCAATGTAGATTTTAACCCCAGTGCTGGAAACACTGCAAACTTAACCGCGGATGTTATAGACGTTTTCATCGCCAAGTACACAAAAAATGGTGACTACCTATGGGCGCACAAAATAGGGGGAGCCAATACTGACGATGGGTTAAACATTGCAGTAGATGCCAATGGCAATGTATATATCACCGGAGCTTTTAGTGGCACTGTAGATTTTGACCCGAGTGCCGGAGGGGTTGCCAATTTAAATGATGGTGATGGAACTGGATTTTTTGCCAAATACGACACCAATGGTAATTACGTTTGGGCACATAATATAGGTACCAGCAGTAAAGGCATTGCCGTAGATGCCAGTAACAATGTATATGTTATTGGGGATTTTTTTGGCACTTTAGATTTTGACCCAAGTACTACAAACACAGCAAACTTAACGGCTAGCTCCATAGATATTTTCTTTGCCAAATACGACACTGATGGCAATTATATGTGGGCACATAAAATAGGAGGCAGTGGATTTGACTTCAAGAATGGGAATAGCATTGTAGTAGATGGGAGCGGCAATGTCTATATCACCGGAAACTTCAGGGGTGCCAATGTAGATTTTGACCCCAGCGCCGGAAGCACCGCCAATTTAAGCAGTAATGGGGATGCAGATGCGTTCTTTGCCAAGTATGATAGTAATGGCAATTACTTGTGGGCACATAAGATTGGAGGAACCGCTTATGACGGTGGCGTGGTTATTACAGTAGACGGGAGTAGCAATGTTTATATCATTGGCGCCTTTACTAGCTCCAATGTAGATTTTGACCCGAGTGCCGGAGGCACCGCCAACTTAAGCAGTAATGGAAATTTAGATATTTTCTTTGCCAAATATGATAGTAATGGAAATTATGTGTGGGCACATAGTATTGGAGGAACAAACAAGGACTCTGGCAGAGGCATGACGGTAGATGGGAGTGGCAATGTCTATATCACTGGTTATTTTCAGGGATTCGATGTAGATTTTGATCCGAGCGCTGGAGGCACTGCTTTGCTAAGTGCCAACCGCAGTACATCCTCAAGCATTTATGTCGCCAAATACAATAGCAACGGAGAGTATATATGGGCATATGAAATAGGAGGCGACGATTCTAATAACGGTGCTGGTATTGTACTGGATGGGCAGGAAAATATAGTCTTTACCGGGTACTTTTCCGAGGATAATGCAGACTTTGATCCTAGTGCTGGAGGTACTACTCCCCTGAGCAATCAGGGGCAATATGACATTTTCATCGCCAAATACTGCCAATCAGCACCATCGGGGGCGGGTAGTATTACAAGTTCGGCCACTACAGTGTGCCAAAGCCAAACCGGGGTTACCTATACCGTACCTGCTATTGCCAATGCTACGGGTTACACCTGGACTTTGCCTGCCGGAGCAAGCATTGTAGCTGGGGCAAACACCAACAGCATCACCGTAGACTTTAGTGATGCGGCAGTAAGCGGCAATGTAACTGTCAGCGGTACCAATGCCTGCGGAAACGGGACCACCTCAACGGCGGTAGTCGTGACCGTGAACCCTTTACCTGCCAGTGCAGGGAGTATTACAAGTTCAGTCACTACGGTGTGCCAAAACCAAACCGGGGTTACCTATACCGTACCTGCCATTGCCAACGCTACGGGTTACACCTGGACTTTGCCTACCGGAGCAAACATTGTAGTCGGAGCAAACACCAATAGCATTACCGTAGATTTTACTGCTGCCTCAAGTGGCAATGTGACCGTAAAGGGAACCAATGCCTGTGGAGATGGTGCAATTTCGGCTGCCTTGGCGGTGGCAATTAGTACTTCGATTGCTCCGGCAGTGAGCCTCACTTCAGATACCAACAATAATGAAATCGTTCAAAGTACCAAAGTCACCTTTACCGCAACCCCCTCCAATACAGGAACTGCTCCTACCTACCAATGGCAAATAGATGGCGCAAATATAGCGGGAGCAACCAACGATACTTATGTAACCAGTACCCTAAAGAATGGTGAGACAGTATCGGTAATTGTGACAGCGAGTGAACCCTGTGTAACCACACCCACGGCCTCGGCAAGCTTATCGATGAAAGTTGTAAGCCTTCCAGATCAACCTTTCAATCTAACAGGAGTATCTACTTTGAATGAAGTAGTGTTATCGTGGCAGACAACAGGAACAGGCAACGAAGCAGGTTTTCACATCCTCAGATCAATCGATGACAGCAGTAATTTTGTAAATATAGTAACGCTTGGTGCAGACATAAGAACCTATACAGACATCGGTCAATCGCCAAACACCCAGTTGTATTATAAGGTGGTAGCTTTTAACATAGCAGGCGAAACAGAATCAGCTATATTTAGTTTTCTGCTGACAGGTACCAACGAAGAACTGACCAACGTATATCCCAACCCGTTTTCCAACACATTCAGCGTAACATTAGGCCCTTTGTTTCAGGACAAAGTAAATGTAAGATTGTTAAACCTTCAGGGGCAGTTGATAAAGGATTTTGGCTTGTTGGATACTGATGCACTATCTCAGAAGTTGTTTGATGCTTCTACGATTTCCTCAGGAATATATATACTTGAGCTTGTCACAAACAAACATAGAGTCACTGTACGGGTGTTCAAAAAGTAGTTTTTTGATCATTCATAAACTCAAACCTAGTATCAATAAGTTATTAACTTTTAAAATACAGGTATGGAAAGTAGGCCTTAAGAGCTTGTTGAGATTAAATTGGTTGAACTCGCAAGCTCGGTTTTCGCTTTTGGGAGTTATTGTGTTGAATTTGCCTCGATGCATCGCACCTGTTGAATCGTAATTTTCTACAAAATCTGTTGTCTGATAGTCCTACACTTCATTGTGTATGTCAAAATACACTACTTTTTTAGCATAGACGAGGCTGTCTCATAATATCTTTTACACCAAATAATATTTTATAAATAGTGCCATAACTGACAGGTTTTCAAAACCTGTCAGTTCACAATCCCGAAAAGTGGGGTATAAATTCTGAGAAAGTAATTTTCTCTTAAAGAAAGTTTGGCAGCACTAGACTTATGAGACAGCCTCTTATAACTTGTTGAGTTTGAAAAAACACAGGTTATTTTAAACCTCTTCTACTCTTTGATTGGTTCTTGCAAAATGGCAGGGGTAAATCCACTCACTTGGCTTGCATATGTGATCAAAAACATCAATAACCACCCCATCCAAAAACTACATCTTTTGTTGCCCAGCAACTGGAAAACGCAACAAGTTTAAAATAGAACCCCTTTGAATGAGGGGATACGATAGTAGCAGAGTCACCGATGTTGATGCTCTGCCCAGCTTTTTGGTAAGAGTAAACACCTCTAAAGATAAGAGATGTATTAAATAATGAACAAGCGAGCATCGAGAATGCAGAATTTATGTGCTTTGTATCTTTCCAAGAGGGGGGTTATCATAGAGCCCCCAACTTTGACCAGGCACTACCAGAAGACGAAATAGGTGTAGAAAGAGCCATTGCTCTTGATGACGTGAGATTTGAACTGGCTCAGCTGGAGGCTTCACCTTAGCCCATTAACCATCCAAACGCTTACTCGCAATCAAATCATAAAAGGCACTTCGGTTGCCTTGGCTTAAAGGTAAATGGTGTTTTTGGATAGTAATGGTATTGCCTTGAATGCTGTCGATGTGGGCAATATTGATGATGTAAGAACGGTGAATACGGGTAAAACTATCGGAAGGTAACTTTTCGAGCAAGTGACTCAACGAAGTCAAACTAATGAGTATTTCGTTGGGCAGGTGTATTTTCACATACTTTTGTAGCCCTTCAATAAACAATATATCTTGGGTCAACACTTTGACAATTTTCTGATCGGTTTTGATAAAAAAATAAGCTTCGTCTTCTTTGGTTGTTTCTAAGGTGGCTTGATGAGGCTCCGGAGGCGTAATTGTCTGAGGCACGCTTTTGATCACCTTATTGACTGCCTGAAAAAAACGGTTAAACTCAATGGGTTTGAGCAGGTAATCTACTACGTTGAGGTTAAAAGCATTGAGGGCATATTCGGCATAAGCCGTGGTAAATATAATGGCGGGAGGTTGTTTGAGGTTACGCAAAAAATCTAAGCCACTGAGGCGGGGCATTTCAATGTCCAGAAATATCAAATCTATAGTTTGGGAATGAATTGTCAGGCTGGCTTCGATGGCTGAGGGGAAGACTTGCTCTAATTGCAGAAAAGGAACTTGTTGGACATAACCTTCCAACAACTCTCTGGCAAGGGGTTCGTCGTCAATGATGATACATTTATACAACATGAGGAGTTTTTGTCTAATGTCAACGGTCAAGCTGAATATACAAATTTACCTGAAATGAATCATTGTGTTGGGTTATTTTTAACTCATGTGCTTGTGGATAATGTAACTCCAGCTGACGCTTTGAGTTGGTCAAGCCAATGCCACTCGTTTTAGTTTTATTCAGGGCAGGTCTTGCCAGGCTATTGTTTACCTCTACCACCAATTTATTCTCAGCTTCTACACAAATGCTTACCTCTATCCAAGCGTTGGCATCGTTAAAAAAGTTGCTGTGTTTAAAGCTGTTTTCTACAAAATTGATCAGGATAAGCGGAGCGATTTGGTGCTGACTGTCCATTCCTTCGGTATACAAATCTATGTTTTGCGATGTACTCTTTTTGAGCAACTGAAGTTGAATGTAGTTGTCAATCATTGCTACCTCTTTGTGCAAGGGCACACTTGCCTGGGCGCCCTCATAAATCAAGTAGCGTAAAATATCTGCCAGACGAGTCACCATCAGTGCCGCATTGTCGTGTTTTTGTTGGCATAAGCTGTAAATATTGTTTAAGGTGTTGAATAAAAAGTGAGGGCTGATTTGGCTCTTAAGCAGTTGTAACTCCGTTTCTAATTGTCGACTTTTGAGCAGGAGGGCTTCGTTGGTTTTAACAAACCATTGCTTGTAATACCAGTATAGGCAAGAAAAACCCACTAACAACAATGTAGTCAACAACATCATTGTCAGGTTGTTGACAGATACCTCTATCAATAATAACTCTCCCAAGCCGCTATATACCAATAGGCTCACAAACACCACAAACACCCCTGCCAAGCTTAGACCGTAGCCCACATAACGCTTGGGTTGCCATAACTTAGGAATCAGTATAAAGTAATGAATGTATACGATGGCGGCATGCAGGGTCAATTCAAGCAGTGCCCAATGCCATGACTCTGCCAAAGAAGAATCATGAAAATAGTCGTTGAGAATAAATAGATAAACAAATAACCAAAAAAGTGCTTGGTCGAGCCAACGAATATGTTGTAAAGAGTTTTTCATTTGCTGATGGTTTTAGGGAGTAACCAACAAATAGTATATGCATTTGACAGAGGATGTTTCACCCAATAGTCCATAGCACCGACAGGAGCAAGCTTTAAGCAACAAGTCCTTAGATACCGATGTATATCGGTGCTTCAAGTTGCCTCCTGTTCCAGAGACAACTAACAAAATCATAATATACTTATTTTCAGTGGTTTATGAATTTGTTAGTTAGAAGTATTTAGTCGATAGTCGATAGCTGATTCGAGTAAATGTTTACCTTGTTAAATGCTGTAAACCAGTATTTTATATTAAGGTTGCTTACTCAATTTATTTTTAAAAGTGTATCGGTTTTACGCCCAAACACCCAATTAAACAGTTTTTAAATTCGTAAATAACTGAGAACCAGCAAACAACTTTGACTAAAATCACTGCGGAGTATTGTCACCCTGATACGTCGTTAAATTTTAGCCGTAGGCAGAGCTCAGCACAGCAGAGCTGTAGCTATCGGTTTTGACCACGACAACATTTAGGGAATGTTGGGCGAGGTTGAGGGACGCTGCTACACTCGCAACCGTCGCACAGGCTGGCTCAACATCCACTGGATGTTGCCATCTCGCCTCCAACCAAAACCTCTCACTGAAAATACGTACTTTATTTAGTGGTTACTCCCTTACCACCTCATAATAAGCATAAGTCCACAATTTTTTGTATTTTTTTCTCTCAATGAAGCATTCTCAGGCACGAAAGGCTAGTCACAGGGAATGAAACAGTTTTGAACCTTTTATACGCATTGGTTCGGTCAATGAGTCTATTCGGGTCACAATAGGTTTGATTCATGGAATATTTTTTTTCTTGTATTAATTCTATACGTAATTAGTTCTAAAATACAGTTTAAAACAGCGTTATGAAAATATTCACCTATATCATTCAAGCGTGCCTTGCTATAGTTTTATTTGGGGCAAGTGCTTGTAAAAAAGATGCTCAACCTCAGGTACAAGATGCCAGCGAAAAACTTTTTATCAATGGTAAAATATACACGGTAAACAACGCCGCACTATGGGCAGAAGCCATATTGGTAAAAGATGGAGTAATCACCTATGTAGGCACAACTGCGCAGGCAAAAGCACAAGCATCTGCCAATGCGCAAGTGATTGACTTACAAGGGCAAATGATGATGCCAGGCATTCACGATGTACACATGCATCCGCTGGAAGCCAGCACTAATAATTTTAAATTTAATTTGAGCAATGCCGAAACCAACCCCGAAAACTACGCTGCTACCGTCAAACAGGCCATCAAAGATCACCCTGGGACAGGTTGGCTACTGGGTGCAGGGCATTCGCTCACAACTATTTTGGCGGCTACCCGTGCGCCTCGCTTGATCTTAGACGAGCTAAGTAGCACCCGCCCCATAGGTATTATGGAACAAACTTCTCACTCGTTTTGGTGCAACTCTAAAGCCCTTGAAGTGTTGGGCATTAGCCAGCTCACCCCCGACCCACAAGGGGGCATTATTGTACGCGAAGCTAATGGAGCACCTAATGGATTGTTGATTGACAATGCTGGAGAATTACTTGCCGAGGCAGCACTCAAAGCTACCAATGCCAAAGAAGCAACAGATTACCAAGGTTTGGTAGAGTTTGCCCTGCCCGAAATGGCAAAATATGGCATCACCTCCGCTTGTGAAGCACGCACTTTCTGGAAAAGGAATTATCATAAGGTATGGCAACGCATAGAAGCAGAAGGCAAACTAACAGCTCGTGTTACACTGGCACTTTGGGCGTACCCTGCCGAAGACGATGCGTCACAAATACAAACCCTGAAAAGCTTGTATACTAACGATGATACCAAGCTGCTGCGCATCAATCAGATAAAACTATACATGGATGGTATTATACACAATACTACGGCGGCTTTACACACCAACTACCAGCAAGATGTACTGGGCAATGGTATTGGCAATGGCTTAAACTACTTTACGCAAACACGTTTGGCAAGCTATATTGCCCAACTTGAATCTACTGGGTTCGACTTCTTTATTCATTCTATTGGCAACCGTGGTACTACCGAAGCCTTAAACGCCATTGAAAAATCGGGCACAGCCCAAGGCAGACACCGCCTCACCCACCTCGAAATGGTACAAACCAGTGACTTGGCAAGGTTCAACGCTTTGAATGTAACGGCAGACTGTCAGGTAGCGGGTAGCTTTACCCACCCCGACCACTGGAGCGAAAATGCCGCATTGGTAGGCACTGCTCTAGCCAATGATTTGGTGCCTTTGAAAAACTTGGTAAATGCCAAGGCTCGTTTAACTTTGAGCAGCGATTGGGATGTAAGCACGCTTAACCCATTTGTAGGCATGCAAAACGCGGTGACACGTAGCCCTCAGGAAATTAGCCTGGCAGAAGCAGTAAAAGCTTATACCATCAATGCAGCGTATACTATGCGACAAGAAAACAAGGTAGGCACTATAGAGATAGGCAAAGAAGCCGACTTGATTGTACTGGATAGGGACATTTTTAGTATTTCGCCCAGTACGATAGGACAAACTCAGGTAGTACAGACTTATTTGCGGGGCAAGTTGGTGTATCAAAAATGATAATAGTCCACAGTTTTCAGTCGATGGTCGACAGTTGTTGCATAAATGCAAGTTGTTAGCAACCTACTGAAAATCAATAAATTGAAAATTATGACACAATATATAAATAAGTAAAAACACAAAAAACTCCCCCAAGGGTGAAACTACACCTTTGGGAAGTTTTGTATAAAAGGTTTAATCTACTTTAGTTACTAAAACGCGCTGCCACGAAAGCCTCTTTCATTCCTTTTGAGTAGTCATAAAAACCTACTCCAGACTTAGCACCCAAGTGTCCGGCTTCTACCATATTTACCAGCAATGGACAAGGCGCATATTTTGGATTACCCAAACCATCGTGCATTACCCGCAAGATAGACAAGCACACATCTAAACCAATGAAATCGGCCAGTTGTAAAGGGCCCATAGGGTGTGCCATACCCAGTTTCATTACGGTGTCTATTTCCTCTACTCCACCTACACTCTCAAACAAAGCATAGATTGCCTCGTTGATCATGGGTAATAAAATACGGTTGGCTACAAAACCAGGATAGTCGTTTACAGAGGTAGGTACCTTGCCTACTTTTTTGGAAGCTTTCAATACTGCTTCGGTCGTTTCTTTAGAGGTAGAGTAGCCATTGATTACCTCTACCAGTTTCATTACGGGCACGGGGTTCATAAAGTGCATGCCAATCACTTTTTCGGGGCGTTTGGTTACTGCGGCAATCTTGGTGATAGAAATAGAAGAGGTATTGCTGGCAAGTATGCAGTTTTCGGGCGCGTACTTATCTATGTCTTGAAAAATTTTGAGCTTAATATCTATATTCTCAGTAGCAGCTTCTACCACTAAATCTACAGCTTTTACTCCCTCTTCAAGGTTGGTGTAAGTAGTAATGTTGCCCAGAGTAGCTGTTTTTTTAGCTTCGTCAATTTTTTCTTTTTTTACTTGACGATCCAAATTCTTTGAAATGGTAGCCAATGCTCTTTCCAAAGCTTCTGAATTAATGTCAATCAGGTTTACTTTATAATCGTTTTGGGCAAATACGTGGGCAATTCCATTCCCCATTGTACCAGAGCCAATGACTGCTATATTTTTCATGATGATAGTTATGTTAAATGAATGATCGGACATGTGTATTGAGGCGGCAATATCACAATTATTTGGTTTAAACTCAAAAAGAAGGGATTGATACTGATTGAGTGCAATGGTTTCAGTTTTTTTTCATATTTTTATTTTGCAAATAAGCGTAAACAATTAACTTTATGTGCTAAAAGTGACCACTGGTCATTTTAAAATCGTTACAGAGTAATATGGGAGTTCTTGAAAGAAAAGAAAGAGAAAAAAAACAAAGGCGAAATGCTATTTTAGATGCTGCAGAGAAGATTTTTTTCCGGCAGGGTTTATCTAACACCTCCATGGACAGCATAGCCAAAGAAGCTGAGTTTAGTAAAGGTACATTGTACTTGTATTTTAAAAACAAAGAAGAACTCTACCGGGCAGTTTTATTACGTGGTTTTATACTGCTGGAGCAAAGACTCAAAGAAGAAACCAACGAAGAAGAAAATGCTTATGACAGCCTCAAAAAAATCACGATGGCTTACTATAAGTTTTCTCAGGAAGAAGATGGGTACTTTAATGCTATTTTGTCTTATCAAGACGATGAGTTTGACCTGGACAACCTGGAAGTAGAATCGGGTAAATCGGTAAAAGCCGGTAATCGAGTGATGCAAATACTCATTGATGCACTGGAACGAGGACGGAATGATGGCAGCATTGATCCTAATATCAATCCAGTAGAATCGGCATTTGTGTTGTGGAGCCAGTTTACTGGTTTTTTGCAAATGATTAAAAAGAAGAAAGAGATCATTGATCACTATTTTACAGTAGGTGCTGACCACTTGTTGGAGACTTACTTTTTACTTCTCGAAAAATCCTTAAAGCCATAGAGTAAACACCAAAAACACTGAATAAAGAATCTATTTTCTGCATTTGGTGTTTGGTGCATAAATACTTGACTAATGGTCATAAAATGAATTATAGCCAACTATATTATACCATCACTTTAAATAATGTATTATCATGACGAAGATAAAAGACAAGAATATATTGATTACCGGGGGAGCCAACGGTATTGGTAAAATACTAGGCGAAAAATGCCTGAAAGAGGGGGCCTCTCATTTGGTTATTTGGGACATCAACCAGGAAAACTTAACCAAAACAGTGGATGAGTTTAAACAAAAAGGGTTTGGCAATGTATCGCCCTATATTGTAGATGTATCAGTCACCAAAGATATAGAAACTCAAGCTGCCAAAGTATTATCAGAAGTAGGCAATATAGATATTCTGTTTAACAACGCGGGAGTAGTAGTAGGCAAACAGTTTTATGAGCATACCGCTCGCGACATTGACAAAACCATGCAAATTAATGTAATGGGGGTCATGCATGTAACCCGTTTGTTTTTACCCGGAATGATAGAAACCGGAGCAGGGCACATCATCAATATTGCCTCTGCTGCCGGGCTTACGCCTAACCCCAAGATGTCGGTATACGCAGCTAGTAAATGGGCGGTACTGGGTTGGTCGGAGTCTTTACGGATAGAGCTCGAACGCACTGGTCCGGATTTACACGTGACTACAGTTACCCCCAGCTATATCAACACTGGCATGTTTGACGGTGCCAAGGCTCCATTAATTACGCCTATCTTAGACGCTGATGATGTCACCAACCAGATCATATCAGCTATTAAAAGCAATGAAATACTATTGCGTGCGCCAAGTTCAGTGAACTTACTACCCATTTTGCGTGGAATATTGCCTACGCGTATATTTGACTTTGTGGGAGGCACTTTGTTTGGTATTTATGACACAATGGCGGATTTTATTGGACGACCAAAAGGGGAAGCTTTACCAGAAAAAGACAACAAAGCTTCGAAAACTGAAAAGGCAAAAGCATAACATTTGTATTAATAATGATTGCTTAGAATAACCAAATACAACCAACCCAATCTCCAATAACAAACTCATGAGCACCGAAGCCAAAAATTCAACTCGTAAAACAACTGCCAAAAAAACTACCAGAGGTACTACTAAAAAAAGCACTGCCAAAAGTGGGTGGGATGCCAAAGCTTTGACCGATAAACAACGTGCTTATTTTGCTCAGGGCAATACCAAAAGCTACGACTTCAGGCTGGAGCGTTTACGCAAATTACAAGAAGTAATAGAAGCGCATGAAGAAGCCATTATTGAGGCATTACAAAAAGATTTTAAAAAGTCGCCTTTTGAGACCTATGCTACTGAGATTGGTTTTGTGTTGGGAGAAATAGCGCACGCCCGAAGCAACCTGGCATCGTGGATGGGCGCTAAAAAAGTAGGTGGTTCGTTGCTTAATTTCCCCTCTGGGAGCTACATTTATTCAGAGCCTTATGGTATTTGTTTGATTTTGGGCGCCTGGAACTATCCCTTACAGCTTACTTTTGGTCCTTTGGTAGGCGCCTTGGCAGCAGGCAATTGTGCTATAGTAAAACCATCGGAACTTGCCGCTAACACCTCGGCAGTGATGGCAAAAATGATCAGCGAAAACTTTGACGAAGCCCATATCAAGGTAGTAGAGGGGGGCAAAGAGGTAGCCGAAAAGTTACTTGCCGAAAAACTTGATTATATATTTTTTACCGGAAGTGTAAGGGTAGGCAAAATAGTAATGCAAGCTGCTGCCCAACACCTTACTCCAGTCACTTTAGAGTTAGGGGGTAAAAGCCCTTGCGTGATAGACAAAACCGCCAACCTTGACCTTGCCGCCAAGCGCATTGCCTGGGGTAAGTTTTTGAACGGTGGGCAAACTTGTGTAGCTCCCGATTACTTGTTGGTACACAAAGCAGTAAAGCCTCGCTTTATGCAGTTGTTTAAAGAACACATCAAGGCAATGTATGGGGATGATCCTCAACAAAGCCCTGATTACCCACGCATTATCAATCAAGGTCATTACAAACGTTTGGTGGGTTACCTGAAGGAGGGCAGAATATTGACAGGAGGCGACACCAATGACAAAGAACGATATATAGCCCCTACTGTGCTGGATCAACTCAACTGGGATGACCAAGTAATGCAAGAAGAAATATTTGGTCCTATACTGCCCATATTAGAGTTTGAAACCATTGAAGAAGTTGCCCAACAAATCGCACACCATCCTAAGCCTTTGGCTTTGTACTTGTTTTCGGAAGATGCTGATCATCAAAAATATATTACCGAAAATGTAAGTTTTGGTGGAGGGTGTATCAACGATACAGTGGCGCACTTGGTCAATACCAACATGCCTTTTGGCGGGGTGGGCGACAGTGGCATAGGAAGCTACCACGGCAGGTCGAGTTTTCAGACGTTTTCGCACCAAAAAAGTGTGATGAAGAAAGCCACCTGGCTGGATGTACCTTTGCGGTATGCTCCTTATAAAGGCAAAATGAAATGGCTTAAGATGGCTTTCCGCTGGACTTAATCATTGTATAGATACAACGCCCTGTTATGTGAGTTTGCACCATTATATATCCAACTTAGTTTGATGCACACAGGGCGTTTTTTAAGTTTTACTTCAACTCCTCTATAAACTTCTCTACTCCCTCGATATACAGCTCGGCATATTGCATAGATGCCAAATTTGAGGCAGTTTTCAGATGTATAAAAGGTTTATCTTTACGAGACTTAACACTTACACTGTTTATTGATAATGAAGCAACCACTGCGGTAAAATTAATAGGCGAGGGAATTTGTTTGTTTCTTTCGGTAAAATAGAAATGATAGCTCTCTCGATACTCAGGACTGAATAAAATCCGTTTGCCTACAATTACCCGCAAGTTGGTAAGGGTTACTTTACACTCTGGAGCTATTTCAGATTTATTGGCATATTTTAGGGTTGCTTTCACCCCTATCTCTTCTAGCAACACCTTTTCATCAGGGTGTAGTTTCAACACAATTGCTTTCCCACGATTAAGGTATTGCAAAGCTACCAACACGAATACAATACCTGCAATGCTCCCAAATACATATAGCCCTTTTTTACTGCCTAGTGCCCATACACCAGTGATAAGTAGAAATATGCCTACTATTATCATAAATAACTGTTCTTGATAACCAATTTTCATAATCCGTGAGTTTTTGATGGTAATTACTGCAATTTAAAAAGCTTGTTGGTTAAATTTGATATTCTATGGATAACCTTATCAAATTTTACAGCATAGGGGCGCCTTATGGCGAATTTTCTAATTTTGCTCCCTATCCTATCAAACTCAAGGGCAAAGTGTGGGCTACTACTGAACACTATTTTCAAGCACAAAAATTTGTGGGAACTCCCCACGAAACCAAGATAAGAAAAGCTGCCAGTCCCATGAAAGCAGCAGAGTTGGGACGTACCCGTAAAGTAAGGATTCGTGACAACTGGGATCACATCAAAGACAATGTGATGATGGAGGCAGTGAAGGCTAAATTTACCCAACATGCCGACTTACAAACTTTGTTATTGGATACAGGAGGTGCAACCCTGATAGAACATACTGAAAATGATGCTTATTGGGGCGATGGTGGGGACGGGAAAGGTAAAAACCGCTTGGGTAAAATATTGATGAAAGTAAGAGAGGAACTAAAAGACAAATAATTTATAGCAGCTTTGCTATGTTTAGGTGGGTATCTATATAACTATGGAGGCTTGCTCTGGTTAATCTTCGCAGAAAAACAAAACATTGTTGCCACAAAGCAAAATTTATAGCAACAACTGGGTACACTCAAACATATAAACAACTAATTATCAAACGCTTGCACATACGTACAATTTTTCAATACATTTGTCCAATAAGCTTGATTTTCTTTTCCTTTCCTTTGTAATGCTCATTTTTTGAGTTCAATAACAGAGCTTTGTTTAAATGGTGTATTTTCTGTGTAATGATCAAACGGGTTTGGAGCACCGTTCACTACATTGAAAATAAAACAACAAACTCATTACTATAATGCTACTAAATGAGCACAGTACATCAATCAAATATCATAGTACTTTCACAGTAAATGTTAATATTTAACATTTACCAATTAGTTATTACATTAAATTTGTAGACTGCTAATATACAATATACTAATCAATAACAATACACTCATGAATAAGGGGCAACTTGCTAAGAATCAGGACAAAAACCAACAAGAAAATTCAAACCATACCATTCAGCAAAAGAAAACAGCGAAGGGTATAGGTACCATACAACGAAAAGGAGGATATATACCTCATACGAGCAACCAAAGTGGTCAACCACCCATCCAATCCAAACAGGCTCCTATTTCCAGTAAACACAAAAATGTAGTCAAGTTTGGGGGGCACGATCGCAACAACGAAAATCGTGGAAATGTAAACTCCTCTCCATCTGGCGAAGTAATACAACGCAAAGAAACTGACCCACCCTGGTATGAGCGTGCCTGGAACGCCGCAGGAGACGCAGCCGGAGACGCAGTAGACTACATAGGCGACAGAGCCACTGAAGCTTCGGAGTATGTAAGTGGTAAAATGGAAGAAGGCTCGATATACTTGCTCAACAAAGTATTGCCTGTAGGCGTGGGGGTAGCAGTACAACTTAATGGAGGCATTACCTGGGGGATACCTCTACACACAGGAGGTTCGGCTATATGCTATCTCAAGCGTACAGACGAAAATACAGTAAACATTTTGGTACGAAAACAGGGTACACTGGCTTTTGATACTGGTGTGGGCGCTTCGGCTATGATTGGTAAAACTGGTAGCGGTGGCAAACCAGGAGCTGGTATAGGTGGCGAAGCAGGGGCCAACTTCCAGGCAGGTATTCAAGGCACAGGCATCGAAGAGTTTAACATTCCCGTTCCACAGTTTTTAATGTTTGCGGGTAAGTCGGCTTTGGCAAACATGTTGAAAATGAACATGATGACCAGGCCTATCAATAACCTACTCAAGCAAAATGCTGATCAATACCGCATTCGCCAACGCATAGAAGTTGGTGTGTTTGCCCAGGCAGATGCTGAAGCAGGCATAGGGGTACGTCGTCCTTCAGATGATTTTCAAGGACGCGAAGGCAGAGGAGATACTCAATATGGAGCAAGTGGCTGGGGACGTGAAGGTGACCGTGATTTTCAAGGGTCAGCTCCCAAACTAGTAGATGTGTTTGGTTCTAAGAAATTTGATCCAATGGCTTTACTCAACCTTTTGAGTGTGTTTGCCAGTGCTCAGGTACGCGGACAAGTAGCGGGTGGAGTGGACCAAAGAAGTCAAGGCAAAAAAACCATTACCTCACTATATCTGGAAGGAGAAGTGACCTCTATGATTAATATTCCTATTCCGTTTTTGAGCCAGTTTCTGCAAATGATTCCCTCTGGTGGTGGAGCTGGTGTAGAGCTTCAGTTTACTCAAGAGGAGGGTAAAGACATTGAAACATCTTTAAAAGTTTATCAGAAGTCGGGCGAAGATCAAGTGTATGCAGGTGCTGCCAATAACCAAACATTTAATATAAACCTGACCAACCTACTGCCTACTGATCAGATTCTTGCCAGTTTGAAAAAACGTCAAATGCCTAATATTAGCATCAAAGCTGCTGATATGAAAAAAGCGTTTGAGAAGGTATCATTCTTTAATCGAATGTTGCTGACAGGTGGGGCTACTAAAAAGCTAAAAGGCTTTTTAAGAAAACAACAAGGCACTCGTTCGTTATTGTCTGACAAAACCAAGTCGAAAGCCGAGAACATGGGTGGTAGTTATGCTGTATACCTTGATTTGGGCGGTCAAATGACTGGTCCTGATTTTATGGCGATTGTACAAAAGATTTTCAAAATAGGTAAAGAGGCTTACGATGCAGGCAAAGACTCAGAGAATGTGGCGCAAACGTTCAAGGCATTGCAAGACTTTTTTGCTGGAAAAGCAGATTCACCCGAATTAGTAAATTTGTTGGATGACGTGCTGGATGGTTATAAAGTAGATACTGCATTGATCAGAATTGAGGGCTCGTTGGGGCTTGGCATCAGTGGTAAGCTTTCGGCTGGCGCCAAAGTAAGGGGTGATTTAAGTGCACAGGGTGGAGCATTTGTAGAGATGGATTACGTGAAAAAAATGGGGCAAGAAGGGCGCATGAACCTTCGTCACCTGTTGGCAGAACTACCCAAAGTATTAAACAATCCACTGGATTACTTCCCTGGCAATTCATTGATTAAGATGTTGTATGAAGATTGATCATTAAGTTCTTGGCTATAAGAGCTGGTGAAAGTTCATCACAAAAATCTCAAATGTAAAAATTTAAACAAGCTTTCAAAAGAAACCCCCACAAGCTAGAAAAGCGGTGGGGGTTTTTATTTATTAAAAGGTTATTTGTGGGTCAGATGACACCTCAATTAAGCCATTACTTCTTTTACTTTATCAGCAGCGTCTTTCAACACAATGGCAGAGGTCACCTTCAAACCAGATTCGTCAATGATTTTAGCTCCTTCTTCCGCGTTGGTTCCTTGCAAACGAACAATGATAGGTACTGGAATGTCTCCAATGTTTTTGTAAGCCTCTACTACTCCTTTTGCTACTCGGTCGCAACGTACAATACCACCAAAAATATTGATAAGAATGGCTTTTACGTTAGGGTCTTTCAAGATGATGCGGAAGCCCGCTTCTACAGTTTTAGGGTTGGCTCCACCTCCTACATCTAAAAAGTTGGCAGGCTCACCACCCGACAGCTTAATAATATCCATAGTAGCCATTGCCAAGCCAGCGCCGTTTACCATACAGCCTACATTACCGTCTAATTTTACATAGTTTAGGTCAGACTCTTTGGCTTCTACTTCAAAAGGATCTTCTTCAGTAACATCGCGCATTTCTGCCAGATCAGCATGACGGTACAAAGCGTTGTCGTCTAAGTCAATCTTACAGTCAGCCGCCAAAATACGACTATCAGAAGTTTTCAACATTGGGTTGATTTCTACCATAGTAGCATCACTGTCTGTGTATGCTTTATAAAGTGCGTAAATGAACTTTACCCCTTCTTTCAATGACTTCCCTTTCAGACCTAAGGCAAAGGCTACTTTGCGCGCCTGAAATGCCTGCAATCCTACACGAGGATCTATCCATTCTTTGACAATTTTTTCAGGAGTTTTCTCGGCCACTTCTTCGATGTCCATTCCACCCTCTGTACTAGCCATAATAACTATTTTGCTGGTGTTACGGTCAAGCAATATGCCCATGTAAAACTCTTTTGGCTCTTCTTCGCCTGGGTAATACACATTCTCCTCTACCAACAATTTGTGTACTTTTTTGCCTTCGTCGCCAGTTTGTGGAGTCACCAGTTGCATTCCCAAAATATTGTCGGCGTACTCCAATGCTTGCTCTAGGTTGTCAGCAAGCTTTACTCCTCCACCTTTTCCACGGCCACCTGCGTGAATTTGAGCTTTCACCACTACTTTTTCTGAGCCACTTTCAGACTGAACTTTCTTGATAATATCTTTCGCCTGGCTCAGGTTCTCGATCACGTGACCCGCCGGAGTGGCTACACCATATTTGCGCAAGATACTCTTGCCTTGATACTCGTGAATATTCATTTGTATAAATGTTTTCCTCCAACCAATGGAGATTTACAAAAAAGTCAATATATTCTACCACTTCTCTTGTTTTCAAATTTAAATAAAAATCAAGGAAGGGTTCAATGGAACATAACTAACCCACTATTGTTTTTACTAATTTATTTGCTTTGATTTTGCACAGTAAACAATAAAAACCCTGTGGATGTTTCGTTAGATTTGCTTATGGTTGTTGCGTATATATTTTTACTATATTGCAACCCAATTTGAGCCCAATCTAAATGTTTTTTGGGCAAATACAAAATTAAGTAACCATAGATGAGTGCCAGAGAAGCAAACTAAAAAAGGTTGCTATAAAACACCAATGTTATTTAGTATTTGCAGGCTATACCTGACATAAACTATTTAAACTTTTTTAAAGAAACTATATGTATAAACACGAGGTAAAAATGAGGGTACGGTATGCCGAAACCGATCAGATGGGCTATGTGTATTACGGGAACTATGCTACTTATTTTGAAGTAGCACGGGTAGAAGCATTACGCAAACTGGGATTTAGGTATAAAAACCTGGAAGAACAAGGTATTTTGATGCCAGTACGGGAGCTTACCACCCGCTACATTCAACCTGCCAAATATGACGATCTCATTACTGTAAAGGTAAGTGTAAAAGAGATGCCAGATGTCAAAATTATTTTTGACTATGAGGTATACAACGAAGAAGGACAAAAACTCAATACTGCGCAAACTACTTTGGTGTTTGTAGACGAAAAAACTGGTAAACTGACGCGTTGTCCCCGCCCTTTGGTTATATTGTTTGAAACTTACTTTGGCTAATATTTACCTATGATCATTGTCAAACATAAAAGTACCCCACAAGCAAGCTTTGATAAACGTTACCCTGAGTATAAAATCATAGATGTAACCTCTAAAGCACCAACGCCTTTTGTAAAACTGAGCCCATTTTACCCTATTGGAGATATTCCAGTACCTTTATCAGAAGGGCACTTTGCCCAGTCGGTAGAGGGAATATGGCAAGGGCTAAAAGTGTTTGAAACCGCAAGTATAGATTTAAAAAAACTGGAAGTAACTACTATGAAAGGGCTTAAGCGCACGGTACGCAAGTTTGGCAATGTAAAGGGGCATCAGGCAGGGGTAAACAATCATAACTTATTGCCCTATATAATAGCACGCAAACAGATATACTTGCCTGCCTACCGTTGGGTGCTTGATCATAAGGTAAGTGATGTACTACAACTGATCAAAAACGAAGCTGAGCAACACCCTATTATCTTACTTGATTATGAAACCAATGGAGATGTGGAGAATGCATCTAAACCGTTGTCGCACGCTTATTTGGTGAAATATTATTTGGAAAACAATTTTCCAGTTTAATCTCTGACCTTTCTGTAGGGGTACTTGAGTCTGATATGGGTATTAAAATATTCTCCCACTGAAGGTGCACTGACCAGTTCTTGATAAATATCGTTGGTGACTTGATAGTATTCATAAATTCCTCCATGACAAAACACCAGCTCTAGGGTTTCGGTATGTGGGTGGTACCCAGTAGAGGTAATCATACTTGACTCACTATGTATGCGTTTTATTCTTGCCATTTTTTGTGGTTAATTTAATACTTACCACAAATTTCTAAAAAAAGTAGCGAAAAATATTTTTTATAATTATTAAGTAATCTATAAACTATGTAAAACTCTGTCAAGGCTTTACCTTCGGCAAAAGTTTTACCCCAACCCATCAAGAATAATGGAACCACGTATTTTGATTATTGGCAGAAACCTATCAGTGATTAATATATTGATAGATGAGCTCGAAAAATTTGGGCGGAATGTAATGGGGGCTACTGATAAGCCTGACATTGAGCGACTGATACAACACCATAACCCAGATTTGGTAGTGCTGGGGGCAGGCTTGTCTGATAAAGAACGTGACGAAATGTTGGTATTTCTTATCTCAGTAAAAGCGAACATCAAAGTACAGCTTATAGAGAAAAAAGAAAAGAGTAGCCCTTACGATATGGTGGAGTTTACCAACCGCAAGACTGTAGAGTGGAAGGTAGAACAAAAACTAGGGAAACTTATACAGAAATAAAAAAAGCAACACTATTACTGCTGTAACAGTGTTGCAATAAATCTAAAACAAAAAAAACATTACTGAATAGTGATACCTGTAAAGTTTACTTCTATATCAGTCTCACCATCCACTACAGTAGTAGAAGCGGTTTTAACACCAGGCTGATGCTTAAGGGTTACCTTTAAAGTAGCGGTTCCGGCAATACCAGTAGAAAAAGTAGTGTTAATACCAATAGGGTTGCCATTGGCATCTTTATCAGTATATGATTGAAACTGAAGGTTGCCAGTAGTGTTATAAAACACTTGATGCTCTGCACCTTCTTCTTTTATTTCTACAGTCACATCTTCTGCAGGTGTTTCTGATTTATTCTCTACCTTGAAGGCTACATTATACTTAGCACTTGCTGACAAATTTCCAGAAATATTGAACGTTCCAGTTTGGGGTCCATTAGGGCCATCTGAGTCAGAAAAAGTCATGGTTACTACTTCTGAAGTATTGGCTTGGTTAGTAAAAGTCAGTGTAAGGTCTGTAATCAGTTCTTCTTCGTTTGTAGCAGGTGCTGGATCATCGGCTTTTTTACAACTTGACAAAAGCACCGTTGCACATAATATACTCAATAACAATCTCGAAATAGTTTTCATTTTACTTAAAAAAAATTAGATATATAAAAATAAGGTACAAGCAGGCAAATCCAAACAATGTGGTTTATCTACTCGCTTGTACTTGCGTATTCTAAAATGTATACTTTAACCTAAGGGTAAAACTACGCCCCAAGTCATCGGCAAAAAACCTAAAGCGGTTTAAATAGTCACGGTAAGCCGCATTCAGCATATTATCTATACTTAAGCTTATTTTCAGGCTTTGACGATGAAAAGGTAAGGTAAAACCAGTTTGAAAACCCCAAACAGAATAGCCAGCTGGTGCATTGATCAACTCTTCGTAAGTCAATTGATCCTCTCCTATGTTCTGGCTTGGTGTGTCACCTTCAAAAGGTTCGCGGTTTTGGGGCAACAAACGTTGTTCTGCCACATGACGACCACTCAGGCTAAAAAATACTTTCTTGAGTTTACCCACTTTGGGAAGTTGATAAGTCAATGTATTGGTAATATTATCAGCTGGCATCAAAATCAAAGGATTGTCAAAGCTACGGTCTCGTCCACGCACCACTGACGCCTTAGAACGAAAAGTAAGCGAAGAAGTAATGTCATACTCCAGTGCCGCATCTATGCCCATAATTACAGCGTTGGTTTGCAAATATTGATATATAGGAAACTCCCCTCGAATGGTCAATGTAGACCAAGGCGCGCTGGGAGCTAAATAGATATAATTTTGAATTTGATTATAATATCCACTTAGTTCTATATTCAGCCCGTTTTTTTCATAGGTCAATGTGTTGATCCACTTGTAGGACTGTTCGGTTTGTAAGTTGGCATTTCCTAACTCAAAGCTTGCTGAACCATGGTGCAAACCAGCACTGTACAGCTCATTGACCGCAGGTGGGCGCCAGGCTGTTCCCAAGTTCGAACGAAGGCTTAGATAATCGTTAAATCTAAAAATAACCCCCAAAGTACCCGAAAAATTATTAAAGTTCAATGTTTTGTTTTCTACCGGATCGTTGGAGGTAGGACGAATATAAGTGGTAAGAGAGCGTTGGTCATAGCGAATGCCTGCTTCAAACTCAAAGTTTTCCCGAACATAACGCTCAATTACAAAAGCGCCTGCTGTAGTAGTATTAAAGTTAGGGATAAACATTTGCCCGGTAAAGACATTGGTTTGGTACATGCCAGTAAGCCCAAGACTCCCCTTCCAGTGCCCCACAGCGTTGTGGTTAAACACAAGATCTAGTGTGTGTGTGTTTAAGTTGAGCGACAAAGCAGCAGTGCTTTTGCCCCGGCGTGAGTGATCGAACTCTGCCCTTGCATTAGACTGCAAACCATACTGTATTTCGATTTTCCCTACCTTGTCTAACAACCAAAAGGCTTTGGCTTTTAGTAGGTGATGGCTTACTCGTTGTTTAGGCTGGATAATGTCATAACTAAAGTCTTTGATTACCAATGGTTGGGGGCTACTGATGGCCCGCTTTAAATCGGCGCGGTTTCCGGTATGTGCCGCCTCAAATATACCCAGTTCAGTATCAAACCTGCTATGAAATATTTCTATGCCGAAGCGTTCTTTGGTGTACCCGACTGCCCCCGAAAAGTTAACTTCCCGTAAACCAGTATTGGACAAGTGATAGTCTGGGGTATGTACATTTCCTGACTGTTTGTAGGTACCTTGTAAACGCCAACTGAGTCCTTCTATTACTTGCCCCTCTAGCATACCTGACATAATACCCTGACGACCGTTAGACACCCCTACTAAATTGAGCGCACCACCTATGCCTGGGCGTTGACGCAAGCGTGGAGGCTCTACAATCACCACTCCGCCTATGGCATCAGCGCCATAACGTACTCCTGCAGCTCCTTTTACAACAGATAATTGCGTAGCTACAAACGGATCAATCTCTGGGGCATGCTCTGCCCCCCATTGTTGCCCTTCTTGCCGAATACCATTGTTTAAAACGAGTACTCGATTGCTATGTACTCCGTGGATCACAGGTTTGGAAATAGAATGACCAGTTTGCAATGTATTTACTCCAGTCAAGCTTTTTAATGACTCACCTAAATTTTTACCACTTGACTTGTCCAATGCATCGCCTGATAGCGAGCTCTTGGCTTGAGTAGCAGTTTCTATTTTTTTACCTTCTACTAAAATTTCTTCCAATAAATGGTTGTCATGTTTAAGGGCAAGTTTTTTATCGTGATGAGCGTGGTTGTGGTAGTGATGAATCACAAACTCGGTTTGTTCATAGCCAATCATTCGGCAAATACAAATATGTTCACCCTTGCAAAGGTCGGGAATCTGAAACCTGCCTTTTGCATCAGTGATTACCCCTTTGTTGGTACCCTTGAGATAAATGGTTACCCCTGCCAAAGGTGTTTTACTCTGCGCATCAATCACTACTCCCGAAAGCATTCCCTTGCATTCAGTTTTAGTAGTTTTTTGAGCAAATAAAAAATGAATTGAGAGTAAAACGTGTAATATAATAATTGATAAAGTGCGCATATCTTTTTGCAACATTGTTACACAAATGTAGTTTAAATGCAATAACGTTGCAAGTAAGTCTGGCTATTTTTTTATAGCATTATGGCACTTGTTTTACTCAAAATAATGATATATTGATCAAAAGCCCATTTTTTCAACAAGGGTTGCAATAGGTGTATAATTCATTCCAAAACAACCTGCACAAGTATATACTTTGGCGGTTGATTGGTTGAGTAATTGAACTACTTTTGCTTCTGATACTCTCCAAAGGTATTTTTTAGATAAGCGTTTTTGTAACTTCACCTGTGGATGAATTTCTACCAAGCGTGATCGTTTAATTTTTTCGGGATGTTTCAGCCGGGCTAACCCCTCCAATGCATATGCCTGCAGCTCTATATTCATTGATCTAAGCCATTTTTGTAGTGTATATTCATCTTTTTGCCTTATTAGTTGCCGCATACGTCTATATTGGTCAGGCGTGCTATGTCCACAGTCGCTCCCGTATTTATACAATCTAAAAGGCAACAATGAAATATCACCTGTAGTCAACTGGCTACCATAAAGCAGGTTGTGCCCATCAATGTATTTTTGTAAACTCGCCGTATTTACCCAACTATATAAGGTGCGTAGCTGCTCACGTGGGTATGTGTACCCCTTATTATAGGTTACCTTAAACAACTTGATTCCAATGATTTGTATTTTCTGAGCCAATATTGACAATTGATAGACCTGGTGTTGTTGGGTAAATACTACATAATGTAATTGAGTGATGCCTGAAGGCAAGAGGCGCTCAATGGCAGTGTTGACTTCTGCATAGAGTGTGGTGTCTTGCTTCATTTGTCGTATTTGTTGCTTTATTTGTGCTGTATGATGAGGCGTGGTTTGCAAAAAGTCAACAAGACGTTTTGCCTCTTGAGCAGTCGCAATGTATGGACTTAGTAATAAGAGGATGATACAAAATGGCCTGATAAGAAGTAGCTTCATAGTCAATCGTTATTTTAAATATACCAACGATAAAAAAAGCGTAGAGGGTTATTCAAGCAAGTAGAAAGTTGAAACAAGGCAGGTGGGAGGCATTTTTTAACAAAGTTGTGTACAACTCGTTGAGGTTTTTAATGGCCCTGAGTACAATTATATTCCTAAATACTTGTATTTCATTGATTTTGGTACGAAATTTTGCGTTGATACACGAGGTTTTTTAACCTTCATAAATAATTTTCTACTGATCAATTCATCAAACTTGTTTTTGGGATTATGCGCAAGTTTTTCCGACGGTTTTTTATTTTCATATTAATATTGTCAGCCGTAGCTGCTTTGGTAGCTATAGGTGCGGCCTTGTTTTATACTCCCTCACAAAAAGCCAAGGTTGAAAAAGAAGTAAAGGAAAGGCTTACTCGAAGCTTGAAAACTAACATAAAAACCGGAGAAGTAAATTTTGATTTCACTACCAATTTTCCGGCACTCACCCTTACTATCCATCAGGTACAAATAGAAGGCAAACCCCACCGCCGCATATTTGCCAATATAGATAAGCTTCAGTTTACACTTGATTTTAATGAGTATATCAATGGACGGTATACCTTTAAAACCATGGAGATAGACGGTGGACAAATCAATTTTTTGGTAAATAACAATGGAGAAGATAATTATAGTTTTTTTGACCTTGCCGCACAAATGAGCGATAGTACAGTAAAGTTTAGTGTAGAGCGTATTAAGCTCAAAAACTTAAAAATTGCTTACCAAAACGTTGCCCAAAAAGAAGCTTATAACTTTACAGTACAAAACATAGCAAGCACAGTAGTAGCTCAACCCCAGTTTTTTGATTTAGATTTAAGCGGCAAGCTTACTACACTTAATTTTCAGGCCAACGGGTACAATTACCTTAAGCAAGAAGAGGTAACTTTGGGAAATAGTAAAATTTCTTTTAATCGAAACAAAGGGCGCATAGATTTACATCCCCTTCAGATAACTTTACGCAAGAGTGACTTTGAGCTAAAAGGTTATTATGATATTAAAAAACGTCAAGCGGACTTTATAAACCTTGAAATTGCTGGCACCAACAAAGACCTCAAGGCGCTTACTGTGTTTATGCCTGCCAAAGTACACAATAAACTCTTAGATTATAAAACAAAAGGCAATGTAGACTTTAAAGGCTCTATCAAGGGCAATTGGTCGGCTAAAGCTTTTCCGCATGTAGAAATAGACTTTGGTTGCCGCAATATTGCCATCCAATCACCCAATATTGAGCAAGTATTTCAACGCTTTAGTTTTACGGGTAAGTTTAGCAATGGACGTGAAAATAACTTGAATACTTCATTCCTGAAAGTTGATCGTTTGAAAGGCTCCTTAAAGTTTGAGCGGGTAAAAGACTTAAGCAACGCCAGTATTCGTGATTCGCTCAAGAGTGAAAACCTTCGAGGTAGTTTTGAGCTTAGAAACTTTACCAACCCTTATATAAGCCTACGTTTAGACGCTGGGCTTGACCTGGAAGCTTTTACAGAGTTTTACCCACTAGATATATTCAAAAAGGCGGAAGGCTTATTTGGCCTGAAGTTATATATGGAAGGGTTGCTCGATGATTTGACCAAGGAAAAAGAAGCAGACGATGTGCGCATAACTGGCGCAATGGAATTGAAAAATGTAAACTTTACATTGTCAAATAACCCCTTACAATTTAAAGATTTTTCCGGGGATTTTGAGTTTAATAATAATACTACTACTATTCAAAGCTTTGCCGGACAAGTAGGCAAATCAGACTTTGCTATCAATGGTTTGTTAAAAAACCTCATGCCCTATTTATTGCTTCATAATACTGAAACCTCCACAGCACGTATAGAAGGTAACTTGGTAGCCCGCAAATTTGATGTGGCAGAATTGCTTCAAAAAGCGAGTTTGGGAACCTCCTCAGAAAATAAAGTAAACCCGCAAGCCTATACATTGCATGTGCCCAGTGACATTGCTTTTAACTTGAAATGTAAAGTAGATAGCATACAGTTTCGTCCGTTTGTGGCACATAAGTTTACTTGTGACTTAGCAATGAACGATAAAGTACTCAAAACCAGTAACATTCACCTGAATGTAGCAGGAGGAACAATGAATGTATTGGGAATTTTTAATGCGCAAAAAGATAATTTCTTCACTTTTGATGGCAGGATGCAGTTCAATAAAGTACGGGCAAACCAGCTCATGGCAGCTTTTAGCAACTTTTCTCAAAACTTCATCCAATCATCAAATATCAATGGTTTGCTCACTGCCGACGTAGAGGCAGGCCTAGTGTTTAATAAGCACATGGAAGTAAACTTGCCCAACGTAGTGGCAGATATAGACGCAAAAGTAACCAATGGAACGCTGATAAATTTTGCTCCCGTAAAACAGCCCTTCAATTATATTAATCTAAGAGTAGATAACTTACCTTTTACTGAGATGCGTCAAGTGTTGCAGATAAGAAACGAAACGGTGTTTATGCCAGAAGTGACAATACAAAGTACGGTATCTCCTCTTTCTATTATTGGCAGCTATACAGTAGACAAAGGCTTTAATTATAAAGTAAAAATACCCTTGGCTAACTACCAACAACGAAACATTCGCATAGACCCTAACTCTAGTGTATTGATTGACAAAAGAAAAGGGTCTGCCATTTATTATGTGACTATTAAAGGTGGGTTGAACGACTTGCGGGGAAACTATACCAAAGTACCTGATAAAACCAACCTGGAGCAAAACTGGAGCAAGGAAAAACGTTATTTTATCAACTTATTTAACCGTACTTCTTTGAGCGGACGAGCACTTAAAATTGATACAATTAACCAAGTATATTTTGATAATTAAATAATGATGGTATTACTGTACTATTGACTTGTTTTTTCCATCACTCAAAATGTCTCAAGACAACTTTGTACTTGTCAAACTTTTTTATAAACACTTCTATGCTCCAGACCAAATTCCTTTGTTCCTTAGGTTTGCTTTTATTGTTAACACCTGACTTGATCGCCCAAACTTCTCCACAAGGTAAGTATATGGTGAAATTTAAAGACCAAACAATACGATACTGGGGAACCCTTGAGATAAAAAAATTCAATACTTTTGAGTTTCGTGCCCGCAGCAAAGAAATGAACTGTAAGTTTAGCCTGGGGCAATGGATAAGCCAGGAAGATACGCTTACCCTCAATAGTTTTAAAGAAAACGAACTGCCTGACCAATTTCAGTTTCAAACCTTATTTTGTAAATGGTGGCCATTTGAACAGAAACGTTTGCTGATCAAAAAAAACAAATTGATTGTTCTACGCAAAAACCAAAGAGGGAAGTGGAGAAAAGGTAAGGCATACAGGAGAAAATAATAAAAAATGGGCGGCTGTTCTAACCTAGCAACCGCCCGACGATTTTAACGGGAATCGAACCCGTGACCTCCGAATTGACAGTCCGGCGCTCTAGCCATCTGAGCCATAAAATCAACCATCTCCCGATGGAAAAAAGCCCTTGTAATCCTTGAATCATTAAGAAGACATTGTCACCCTTGCTCTGCCACTGAGCTACGTCCCCATTTTTGGTTTATTAGAATAATTATATTTGTAAAATAGTGGAGACGCTTGGATTCGAACCAAGGCACTAGGTTTTAATAATGACCGCAAATTACAACCGCCGCTAAATCTTACACTAAGGAACGATACTCTGAAGCTAATAATATCGGTTATCTGTTAAACGCCAACAACTTAGCCACTCGGCGAAGGTTGACATAACCTGATATTGGTTTCACAATAAGGCTTAAGCTAAGACTAGTTCCTTACAAGTAAATATAATAAAATATGCCTCATATTTATATCAATTCTCAGTTTTAGTTACTCACTCACCACTTTTTTAAACACACCTTTACGAATTTATTGATAAACGCAATGTATTAGTTTATAGAGTTAATAAATTTACCTCTGATAAAAACTGCGCCTAGCCTATTAGACAGGGCTAGGCACCACTAACACAGATAAATAAGTATGACAATTGAAAACATGCGTGAAGCCGTTCGCTTTATTCAGGCTAAAACATCAGTGCAACCTGAAGTAGGCATTATACTAGGCACTGGCTTAAGTGGGCTTGCCAATGAAATAGAAATAATAGATATTATAGAGTATGAAGATATTCCTTACTTTCCAGTATCGACCGTAGAATCACACAAAGGCAGGTTAATTCTAGGAAAACTAGGAAACAAGCCAGTAGTAGCAATGCAAGGACGTTTTCATTATTATGAAGGCTATAACATGCAGCAAATCACCTTTCCGGTAAGAGTGATGAAACTATTAGGCATCAGTCATTTATTTGTTTCTAATGCCGCTGGAGGACTCAATACAACGTTTGATCTTGCTAATCTAATGATTATTACTGATCATATTAGCCTGCTACCAACAAATCCACTCACTGGTTCTAACCTCGCCGAGCTAGGCATACGCTTTCCCGATATGTTGGATGCTTATCACCCTGACTTGATAGCTAAAGCTGAAGCCATCGCTCAAGAGCATAATATAGAAGGGGTACAAAAAGGCGTATATGTAAGTGTGCCAGGTCCTAATCTTGAAACTCCCGCCGAATACAAATATTTGAGTATTATAGGAGCTGATGCTGTAGGAATGTCTACTATTCCTGAAGTGATTGTAGCCCGTCACATGGACTTGCCCGTGTTTGCTGTTTCGGTGATTACAGATTTGTGCTATGAAGGTAAACTAAAAAAGGCAACTCTGGAAGATATATTGGTAGTAGCAGGCAAAGCAGAACCTAAACTCACTAAATTGATGAAACAAATGGTGGAAAGGTTATAGGTCTTCTATAAAAAAATCCCTCTCAAAAATGAGAGGGATCATCAAATCTATTGTTAACTAAAAACAGGTATGCTCATCTAGTTTTACCAACATTTTTAAGACACTAACATCTTATACTTACGCGCCCAATAACTGCGTCGGAAAAAGCGTTGGTACTTTTCATAAAAGGTTTTGCCTAACAAAGCAATGCCTACATAATACACTATATCCCCTATAAGGAATAACCCTGACCCTAATAACGTTTTGTATTGTGGAGACATAGCACTTGCAAAGGTAACGATGCCTAATATTAATGGCACTAAAGAAAATAAAATAAGGGTAATTGCAAACTTTTTTTGTTTTTGGGGAGAGAAATTATCTTTAAAGTATGTAGTGATTTTTTTCATGTTAGCTTATTTAGTGTGTTAGTGTAGTGTTCTTGTACTTTGTGTATATACCAGAGACGTAAACAATAATAGAAGCGTTGCACATTATAAGTGGTTATTCTATCATTATATTACTTTTTTATAGAAAATCAAGTAAATGCTTGCTTTTCTATACACTACTTTACTTACGAAAATCGTCACTACCTGGTACAGCGGGAACTAAATTCCTAATGATTTATTCAGCGACTTTTGCCCTCTTACTTCATCGCCAAAAAGTTAGATAGCTATGGCTATCCGCCATTTTAACGATTCGTTAGAGAACAAAATCCATCCAAATTAATTCATTATTTACTTAATCCCCATTGTACTAGATTACTTATAAAGCCTCCTTTCCATTCATTAATCCTTTCAACTCATTTAATTTTAATAAAGCCTCCACTGGTGTAATGGTATTTACATCTACCTCTTTAAGAGCTTCTTGTATTTGTTGAGCAGTGGGGTCTTTGGCTTCAAATATATTCATTTGCACATCTTTAGGTATGCTTTCGGTAACCACCTCAGGGCTACTAATACCGCTTCCTTGTGAACGATTGGCCTCCAAATGGTGCATAATATCATCGGCACGTAGTACGATTCGCCGAGGCATTCCAGCCATACGTGCCACGTGAATACCAAAGCTGTGTTCACTACCACCAGTAGCCAGTTTGCGCATAAAAACAACCTTATTGCCTACTTCTTTCACTGTTACATGGAAATTCTTGATGCGAGGCATATCTTTGGCTAATTCATTGAGCTCATGATAATGAGTAGCAAACAAGGTTTTTGGACGCCCCTTGCGGTAGTCGTGCAAAAACTCCAATATAGCCCAAGCAATAGAAATACCGTCATAGGTGCTCGTTCCCCGTCCAATTTCATCCATCAATACCAAACTGCGTTCACTCAGGTTATTCATGATGCTTGCCGTCTCCATCATTTCTACCATAAAAGTAGATTCGCCTTTGGCTATATTATCAGAAGCCCCTACCCTAGTAAAAATCTTATCTACAATACCTATATCCGCAGCATCAGCTGGCACAAAACTTCCAACTTGTGCCATTAAGGTGATTAATGCGACCTGACGTAACAATGCTGACTTACCAGACATGTTAGGTCCTGTAATAACCATAATTTGTTGATCTTCATCGTCTAATAAAGTGTCATTCGGAATATAAGGTTCTTCTGCAAGTAACTGACGTTCAATCACTGGGTGTCGACCGGCTTTAATATTAATGGCTTTACCTTCATTTACTGTGGGTTTTGTATAGTTATATTTACGAGCGATAAAAGCAAATGAAACCAAACAGTCAAGAGTAGCTAATATACGAGCATTTTGTTGAATTGGATTGGTAAAATCACCTGCTTGAAGTACCAATTCATGATACAGTTGGCTTTCAAGCTCCCATATCCGTTCTTCGGCATGCACAATCTTATCTTCGTATACCTTAAGCTCCTCAGTAATGTAACGTTCTGCATTTACCAAGGTCTGTTTACGAATCCACTCTTTAGGAACTTGATGTTTATACTTATTGGTTACTTCCAGGTAAAAGCCAAACACTTTGTTATAATCTAGTTTTAACGATTGAATACCAGTTTCTTCTATCGCCTTTTCGCGTACTTTCTCCAAGTACTGTTTGCTATTATACACAATTTCGTGCAACTCATCCAGTTCATCATTCACCTTTGGTTTAATCAAGCCACCTTCATTCAATACATTTTTAGGCTCATCCAACAATTCACCATCAATCTTGTCAACCAAAAACTGACATTCATTTAATTGATTAGCGAATTTTTGAAACTGAGGCAAAGGATGATGTTGTAAAATAACTTTTAAAGATGCGGCTTGTATCAATCCCTTTTTGATTTGTAACAATTCTCTTGGCTTTACTCTACGTGAAGCCACTTTAGAAATTAATCTTTCAATGTCTCCGGTTTGCTTAAGGTGTTGAGTTATATCTTCTAATAAATCGTTGTCTTGCAAAATTGATTCTACTATGCTAAGGCGTTCCTCTATACGTTGTTTGTCTTTCAATGGCAATGCCACCCATTTACGTAACAAACGCGCACCCATAGGGGTCACAGTATTGTCTAACACTTGGATCAGGGATACCCCATTTTCCTGCTGAGGAAACAATAACTCAAGGTTGCGAATTGTAAATTTATCAAGCCACACATAACGATTGGCTTCTATGCGTCCAATGCTTGATATATGTTGGATATTATTATGGTGAGTCTCGGTAAGGTAGTGTAAAATAGCCCCAGCTGCTGCAATGCCTTCCGGCAAATCTGCAATGCCAAACCCTTTAAGTGATTTAGTTTTGAAATGACGATTTAATATATCTTGACCAAAATTGTAAGTAAAGAACCACTCTTCGAGAAAAAAGGCATTGAAACGATCTTTAAACAAGTCTACAAATGTTTGTCTTCCTGTTTTGCTAAATAGTATCTCTGAAGGGTTAAAACTTTGGAGTAACTTATCTATATACTCAAAATCTCCTTCTGCAGTAAAAAACTCCCCAGTAGATATATCTAAAAAAGCTATTCCAAAAACTTCTTCTTTGGCACTTTTGCGTATGCTCAACGAAGCTAAGTAGTTATTTCTATTTACCTCTAACACCGAGTCATTGTAAGAAACCCCTGGTGTAACTAGCTCTGTAACTCCACGCTTGACCAACTTTTTAGTAAAGCGTGGGTCTTCTATTTGATCACAAATGGCTACTCGTTGCCCTGCACGCACCAACTTAGGTAAATAAGCATCTAAAGCATGGTGAGGAAAACCTGCCAATTCAGTTCACTAGCAGCCCCATTGTGACGTTTGGTCAAAGTAATCCCTAATATCTTGCTTGCAGTGATCGCATCTTCGCCAAAGGTTTCATAAAAATCACCCACCCTAAATAGAAGCAACGCCCCCGGATACTTCGCCTTAAAGGAGTTGTATTGTTTCATCATTGGGGTTTCTTTTGTTTTTTTACCCTTTGCTTTAGTAGTGGTTTTTTTGGTCATTATTTTTATGAGTCTTTGGTTATGGGCTTAACACAATTAGTTTTAAGCTACCATTTATTGCATAAGTTTTTAACTTCAAATTTAACCCTTTTGTGAAACATCCCGAAGAAAAGTTATAAGAATGTGCTCGAAACCTAACAATTTAGACTGTCTGCATAGCCTCACCTCCTTTTCTACTTCTATTTGCGTTAGTATCACGTAAACTACCGAAATAACTTATTTACTCTAGAGCCAAAAAACCCTCACTGTTTTCACAATGAGGGTTGATATTGGATCGGCAGTGACCTACTCTTCCACATTTGATTGTAGTACCATCGGCGCAATGGGGCTTAACTGCTCTGTTCGGAATGGGAAAAGGTGAGCACCCATGCTCTAACCACCGTTAGATCTTGCAATGTTTCATAAAGCATTTCACTTTACTGCGCATTGACTTATTTCTTTAAAGTTCTTATATATGATTTGTAATGGAATTTGATATGTGAACCATTATTACTTATAACCATTGATTGATTATCAATAATTATAACATAATGGAAGGCAGAAATTCTCAACACCGAAGCATTTTCTTTGTTCATACTTCTCTCTCTCTCACTTTGCTAACCCTTCATTTCCAGGAAGTTTTCGGGTAATTAGTATTGCTCAGCTCAGCGTCTTTCAACTCTTACACTTGCAACCTATCTACGTCGTCATCTCCAACGACCCTTATATAGATATCTCATCTCGAGGCGAGTTTCGCGCTTAGATGCTTTCAGCGCTTATCTCTTCCGAACGTAGCTACTCAGCGATGCATCTGACAACACAACTGATACACCAGAGGTTCGTCCAACCCGGTCCTCTCGTACTAAGGTCAGGTCCTCTCAAATATCTTACGCCCACAACAGATAGGGACCGAACT